>CAZEOY010000618.1:0-2663 GCA_964513835.1 uncultured Syntrophobacteraceae bacterium | reverse complement strand
TTTTGGCTTTTGTTTTTCGGCCACAAGTGGATTGAAGCAATCCCACATGCCCTTTTTGGGGCACTCCAAACGATTAGAGGCCCACGGGGCCGATTTTGACTTGAGACTTGAAACCTGAAACTTGAGACTTTTCGGAGCAGGAAAGGAGAAAACCGCATGTGCCAGCATAAAGGACACCCCTTCCCTCACCCGCTCCCCAGTGGGGAGCACCTTCATCACCATGACGACCCTTCAAGTCATCACCACCATCATCATCACCCTCAGGCAGGCGGCTCCGAGCTCACGGCCAGGCAGAAGCTTGTCATTCGACTCGAGCATGCTCTGCATCACAACAGCGACCACGCGGATTCATACGAGAATCTGGCCGAAGAGGCGGCAAGACTGGAGGGGGACGCCGTAGCGGACGAGATCCGCGAAGTGGCTCGATGTGCCGTGAAGCAGAACGAGCACATCGAAAAAGCTCTGTCCCTCATCCAGCAACGATAGATCCAGTGCTTTCTTTCTGGGGAGGACCACAAATGTGTGAAGCCAATGCATACCTCATCAGGAACGGCAAAGAAGAGCTCATCATGGAATCCGTGGATATTCTCAGACCGGAGGAAGAGGGGATTTTTGTGCAGGGGATCTTCGGGGATCAGCGGTGGGTGAAAGCCAGAATCAAGGAGATGAAACTGGTCGACCACCGCATCCTCCTGGTGGAAGACTGATCCCGAGCCAGCCTTGACCTCCTTTACCCGCACGAGTGGAAGATCGGAGAATTTCGTTGCTTCGGATTGCTGTTGTCGACGGCCAGGGCGCATCCATCGGTTCGGCTGTGATCAAAAGGGTACGGCAGGCGTTTGGGGAGAAAGTCGAGCTCTGGGCGCTCGGCACCAACGCCATTGCCACCTCACAGATGTTGAAGGCTGGAGCCAATCGAGGGGCTGCAGGAGAAGGAGCTGTCTGCCATTCCGTGAGCCAGGTGGACGTGGTGGTCGGCACCATTTCCATTGTGATCAGTGACTCATTGATGGGAGAGCTGACTCCCGCCATGGCGCAGGCCATCTCGAGGAGCAAGGCCATCAAGCTCCTGCTTCCCCTGACCCAGGAGGCCGTGCACGTGGTGGGAACCGTCTCCGAGCCGCTTCCTCACCATATGGAGACGCTCGTCGAGCGTTTCCTGGCTCCGCTGGTGCGCACCAAGCACGGACAGACTGAAACGGCTTCATGATCCATGCTTTGAGACTGCAGGTTGAACAGCCAACTCCTGATGAATTCGCAAGGGCCTGAGCACCTGGCTTTTGGAGTTGCTTCACCGGGAGGGCAATGTTGTTGAATTTGGGGTTTCTGAAAGGTTTCTGGGCGGGATTTATGCCCGCCCGATCGATCTCTCGGCTTGATTGAACAACATTGCGCGGTGAGGGCCGGCCATGAACGCTGCTGAAGCTTTGAGGTCCATACGGTACGACTGGTTGAGCTACATCCAGGAGAGGGTGCGGGTGGATTTTGACAACGCCCGGCAGGCTCCGGTTCACTTCACTCACAGAGGGCAGGGGCGGTCGGTGCAGGAGGTTCTGGGGCGCTTCAGAATCCGGGATGAGCTAGCTTTTCACGGATTCCTGGTCGAAGCGGACGATGAAGAGGTCTACTTCCTCTACTTCCACAAGATGGACTCGAACCGCAGGACAAAGGAGGGTTACTGGGTGCTCGGGTTTCGCATTCTGAGCGATCGTGAGCTCATGGCTTTTTACAGGGAAGATCGAAAGATGCTGGTGGACATGACGGTGAAGAGGGTGGTGAATTTTCACGGGCATCTGTGCCCGGAGTTGGCCATCGGGATCAAGGCCTGCGAATATGCGCGGAGGCTGCTCTTCAATGGCGGTGAGGTTTCAGGGCGGATCTCCGTTTACGCCGAGAACTGCACATCCGCCCTGGATGCCCTCCAGGTACTGCTCGGAGTCACACTCGGCAACCAGTGCCTCAAGGTCCTCGATTTCGGCAAGCACAATTACACGTTTTCTGCCAGGAATTCGGATCAGGGGTTCACTTTGAGGCTGAAACGCTTTTCCTTTGGGGATGAGCAGGAGTACGGAACCCTCGAAGAGAAGATTGCGCACCAGCAGATTTCACTGGATGAGGTGGTGCGGTTCCAGGAGCTTCTGGATGGCCGTGTATCGAAGCTGCTCTCCACAAGCCCGGAGGATCTTTTCGATGTGGTGGTCGCTGATCAGCCCCTGGAGACCATTGAGACCCCTGCAACCTACCTCTCCTGCGCAAGCTGCGGGGAACAGGTGCTCAGAGAGCATGCCGTCGAACACCGGGGAAAGCATTACTGCGCTCCCTGTATCCGGTTGCTGCGGCACCCCACGGTCAAGCAGAACCTTCACTGAAAGGACTGCAAGATGTATGGGCTGCATGCCTACCTGGTGAGAGAAGGCAGGGAAGAGCTCATCATTGAAAACGTGGAGACCATCGAACCAGCAGGCAAAGAGCTGGAGGTCCGGGACATCCACGGACAGAGGTATCGCCTCACGGCCAGGATTCAAGCAATCGACCTGATCACTCAAAAGGTCCTGCTGAAAGAAAATTTCACTGGTGCCACGTGCCCATAGAGACAGCGAACCTGATCACCCTCCCCCCCCGGAGCAGCAAGTCGCACAAGGCTGCACGGTTGACCGGATTCC
>CAZEOY010000617.1:0-2666 GCA_964513835.1 uncultured Syntrophobacteraceae bacterium | reverse complement strand
GACAGTTCTCGGACAGCTTCCTGGGATCTCAGGGACGCACGGCTTTCGTTAGCATGTGAGTTCCCCCCTCGAGGTGGGCCAGGGGTGGTGTTGGGCAGACAGAGCGCATAAGGTACACCCCCCTGCCCCCCTCAAGGGGGGATAGAAGGTTTCGCCGATTTTGGAGAGGACCCCCCATGATGTACGAAAAGAAGGGCCGCTATATCGTCGAGTTCCAGGACATCCCCACGGCTCGACAGCATCAGATTGAAATCGACATAGAAGAGCGACGCAACTGCTACAAGGAAGTGGAGCTCGGATTCAACGAGGAGCGGGCGCTCAACGAAGCGAAGCGCTGTCTCAGCTGCCGGCGCTGCCTCGGATGTGCCTTGTGCTGGGCCGAATGCAAGCCCGAAGCCATCGTCTTCGAAATGGAAGACCAGCGCTTTGATTTGGAAGCCGACAGCGTCATCATTTCTCCCGGTGTAGAGCGTCCCATCGAACGAGTGGACAAGCGCTTCGGCCTCGGGAAGTACCTGAACATCATGACAGATCTTCAGTTCGAGCGCATGCTGAGCGATTCAGGCCCCAGCGGAGGCTTGATCATCCGTCCCTACGACGGCGAGATTCCGAGCAGCATCGCCTTCGTCCAGTGCTATGCCTCGGCGGCTCCCCAGATGCACCAGGCGGCTCTCACCTACGCCGTTAACGAGGCCATCATGGCCCGAGCCAAGCTGCCCCAGGCTGAAATCGCCCTGTACGCCTCGGGGACCGAAGCTTTTGCCGGGGCCAACGGAGCAGAGCTGCAGAAGCTTGACCGCATTTCCCTGCAGGAAATCGCCGTCGGCGAGGTGACGGAATCCGAGGACCACGGCATCACCTTGACCCTGAGCTCCAACGGCAGCGGCGAGAAGAAGAAGTTCGACCTGGTCGTGCTCATTACCCAGCCCCAGGTGGCCAAGGAAGTGAAGACTCTGAGCAAAGCCTTGGGGCTCGACATCGCCTATGCCAGCTTCCTCTCGGACCCCGGAGCCGGCCTGATCGCCACTGACAAGAACATGTTGAAGTTGACGGCGCAGGTTTAGCCTCTTTTTCTATTCTGGCTCAACCTTTTGCACGCGCCATTTTTGACGGCCGGGCCTCCCCGGCCGTTTTTTTACCACCCTACTCGGAAGATCGGTCCCGCACTCTGCGTGTTCTCCTCTTCCATCTTCAGAGCCCCAGAACAGCAGCAGAGCATTCCCTCAATCTCTTTCGGGGGTCCAATGCTGCCGACTTCAGCTCATGGGGTTCCGGGATTGTGCCCTTCCTCAACCAGAGAATACTGAAGCCAAGTTTCATGAGTCCTCCGGAGGGGACGGCTCCAATTCCGAGATCTCCTCGTCAACCCATGCGGTCATGAGCGTGTGGGCCACGGCGAGGACCACCGGTCCAACGAAGATACCGATGAGCCCGAACGCGATCAAGCCGCCCACCACACCCACAAAAATGAGCAGCAGAGGCAGGTTGGCCCCCCTCCTGATGAGAACGGGGCGCAGGAAGTTGTCCATGGTTCCGGCCACCAGAGCCCAGAGCAGAAGAAACGTGCCCCACCCGGTTCCGCTGCTCCAGTATGTCCAGGCCACCGCACCGAGCAGCACGGGGCCGGCACCGATCTGGGCGATGGCCAGCATGAACATCACGGCCGTGAGCACCGCGGCAAAGGGCACGCCGGCGATAGCCAGGCCCAGGCCCGCCAGCACCGACTGAGCCAGGGCGGTCACCACCACACCCAGAGCGACACCCCGAACGGCCTGTCCAGCCAGCAGGACCACATTCTCCCCGCGATCTCCACCGAGGCGGCGTCCGAAGCGTTTCACCCAGGAAGCGGCCCGATTCCCTTCGGCGTAGAGCAGTGCCGAGAACACCACAGTGAGCAGGAACTGCAGCACCAGGAAGCCGAAGCCGCCCACTTCCGAGATGAACCACCCGATGGCACTACCGCCGTATGGGGCCAGGTTCTTCAACAATTCGTGGATTCCCGCCACGGCGAGCTTTTCCCAAGCCAGCACGAGGTTCGAACCGATCACGGGTATTCTGCCCAGCCAACCGGGTGGAGGAGGAACCTCGAGCTCAGGCAGGGATTTCACCCAACCGATCATCTGGTCAGCGTTGGAGACGATGGCGCCGATGGCGAACCAGAGCGGCACCACCAGGACGCACAGAAGCAGCACGGTCATCAACGCCACGGCCAGGGACCGTCTCCCCCAAAGCCGGTTCTGGATACGGATCATCAGAGGCCAGGTCGCCGTCACGATCATCACCGCCCAAATGGCGGCCCCCAGAAACGGCTTGAGGATCCAGATCGAGGTCCCGATCAGCGCCCCCATGAATAGCACGGCGAGAAACACCCGGGGGATGTCCCGTTGGAACTCAGAGGCTGCTGTCATATCAAGTCCTTTCGAAGGGGGCAGGATTCATGCCAGCCATTGCCAAGACCTTGATGCCTGTATTCTCACTGGCACAGCGACTCAAGGACAAAGGAGACGACTTCAGCAAATGCCCTGAGAATATGATCCTTCGCATTCTCTGCGGATCCATGTCGGCTCCAGAAGAAAACCATCCCAACGGATATCGAACCTGCGCGACAGGAGAGGTTTCTTCCGACTACTCGATGCGCTGCATCCTGGTGGGTTGGTCGTTTCTAT
>CAZEOY010000616.1:0-2667 GCA_964513835.1 uncultured Syntrophobacteraceae bacterium | reverse complement strand
ACATGTTGATCATAAAAAACGGGATTGCGGGGATCAACCACATGGAAGAATAAGTTTTTTCCACATACATCTCCGGCCAGTTCGAACCTTTCACAGGTTTGGTTCTCGAGTCAGGGCTTCGAAGCCTGAAATGACGTCCATGAGCTCTTCGGTGATGAGGCTCTGGCGCTGTTGATGGTAGGCGGTGCGCAGTTCATCGAGTCGCTCCGCAATGTTCTTTTCGGCCACCTGCATGGCTGCCAGGCGGCTGGCGTTTTCGGCGGCCAGGGACTCGGCGAGAGCTCGGTATAGGGTCACGAACAGGAACTGGCGCACCAGGGCGGACAAGAGCTGCGTTGGCTCCATGGTGAACGTGGGAAGGATCCGGGACGGCCACCGGCGCTCCACAAATGAGCGCAGCCATGCCCGGTTCACAGGCAGCAGGCGCACGTGGTGGGGCTCGAAGGCGGCCCCCGATGCCGGCCGATTGAATGTGAGATCCACGCGGTCGTCGTGGTCCAGGGAATGCCAGGATTCCACATGAAGCAGGATCTCCTGCACGGCTCCGTGGATCGCTGTGACGGATGCGGGGACTTCGAAAAGTTCCTCGACGGCACAGCCCAGGCGCTCCAGACGGGCTCTTGCCCGTATACCGCACGCCCAGACAGTCCAGTGGACGCCCAGGGGCTCGACCCGTTTCATGCGCCGAAAGGCGTCGGCCGCCACGATGTCGTTGAACGGGCCCGCCATGCCCTGGTCGGTCCCGAAGACGATGAGAAGCCGTCGGTGAGTCGACGGTGGCCGCCCGGTCGCCAGCAATTCAGGTGCCTGGCGGCCGACCACCTGCAGGGCCAGCTGCACGGTGCGGTCGTATTGGGCCAGGGACTGTACGGCCCGCTCGACCTGCCGGATATTCACCGCCGCCAGAGCCTTCATGGTCTTGACCAAGGACATCAGCTCTCGGGCGCCGTTCAGCTTCCTGCGCATGGCCTCAAGGGTTTCCATCGTCAGCCTCGCCAGTCAAACTTCCTGAAATCAAGGGGCGGATCTCAATGAACTTGATTCAAAAGAATCAGCCTCACCGGTCAGGGGTGAAAGAGCCTGCTGCGCCAGGGAGAGGAGTGCGTCATGGTCTGCATCGTCGAATGGAACACCGGCATCGGTGCGCTCGAGAAGGGTCTGAGGCCCATGGCGAATGGCGTGCCGGATGGCCTCTTCAGCCGCCGGGATCGCTTCGATGTCGAGGGAGTCGAAGAGCCCGGAGCTCACGGCCAGGAGCACGGCGATCTGCTCGGGCACCGGCATGGGGTCGAACTGGCGCTGTTTGAGGGACTCGCGCACCCTTCTCCCGCGCTCCAGAGTCTGCCGGGTAGCCTCGTCGAGCCGGGTGCCGAAGCGCGAGAAGGTTTCGAGCTCTTCGAACTGGGCGTAGGTGAGGCGCAGATCACCGGCAACCGCCCGGTAAGCGCTCAGCTGCGTCTTGCCTCCCACGCGCGACACCGATTTTCCGACATCCACGGCGGGCAGGATCCCTTTCTGAAACATCAGCGGGGAGAGATAGACCTGCCCGTCGGTGATGGAAATGAGGTTGGTGGGGATGTAGGCGGACATGTTCTCCGCTTCGGTCTCGATGATGGGGAGCGCCGTGAGGGAGCCGCCGCCCAGCGCTCCGCACAGATGGGTCGACCGTTCCAGGAGCCTGGAGTGGATGTAGAAGATGTCCCCCGGGAACGCCTCGCGGCCTGGCGGGCGCCTGAGCAGGAGCGACAGCTCCCGGTAGGCGACGGCATGCCGGGTGAGGTCGTCATAGACGATGAGGACATCCCTTCCGGATTCCATGAAGGTCTCGGCCATGGAAGTTGCCGCATAGGGAGCCACGAACTGCAGGCCGGGCGTGTCGTCTCCCTCGGCCACCACCACGATGCAGAAGCCCATGGCCCCATGCCGTTTCAAATCGGCCACGACCTTTGCCACCGATGAGCCGCGTTGGCCGATGGCGCAATAGACGCAAAGGACGTTCTTTCCCACCTGGTTGATGATGGTATCCAGCGCCACCGCAGTCTTGCCCGTCTGCCGATCCCCGAGGATGAGCTCCCTCTGCCCGCGCCCGATGGGAATCAGGGCATCGATGACCTTGATTCCCGTCTGGAGGGGAACCCTTACCGGGTCGCGGTCCATGATGGCCGGAGCGTCCCTTTCCACGATCCGGCGTTGTGCCGTGTGGAGGGGGCCTGCACGATCCAGGGGCCGCCCCAGGGGATCCACGATGCGCCCCAGGAGCTCTTCTCCGACCGGGACGTCCAGGACGCGACCCGTTCGATAAACTTCCATTCCCGCCTTGATGTGCTCGCCGGGGTCCAGGCAGACGACTCCCACCTCGTGGCGGTCGATATTGAGCACCAGGCCGAGGGCATTACCGGGAAAGAGTACGAGCTCTTCGGACTGCACGCCGGGCATGCCGTCCACGCTCGCGATGGACTGGGCGATGGAGCGGACCGTCCCGTATTCCTGCACGCTCAGGAGGGGCTTCTGCCTGACGAGAACATCGTCGAGGGTTCGCGACGTGCATTCGAGAAGGGACTTCAGTGAATCATCCGAGTGGCACATGGAACCATCCTTTGCCGCAAAAAAAGGATCGGAAGACGATATTCTCACAGCTGCAAAACGGCGTGCCGATGAAAAACCGCA
>CAZEOY010000615.1:0-2671 GCA_964513835.1 uncultured Syntrophobacteraceae bacterium | reverse complement strand
GAGGCATTCCGCTCCCGCCTCCAGGGCTTTGCCCAGAGTCGCCAGGGCGTACTCGGAGTTTTCCCGGAACCCGTCGAAGAAATGCTCCGCATCATAGAACAAGGTCTCTACATGAGGGCGGAGCAGAGCCAGGCTGTCGTGGATGAGCTCCAGGTTGCGGTCGAGTGTCGTGTGAAGGGCGTCCCGCACATGGACGGTCCAGCTCTTGCCGAAAATGGTGACCACCGGAGTACGAGCCGCGATGAGAGCTTTCAGGTTCTCATCGGCGCCGGCCGTTTTTCCGTGGTGGTGGGTGGCTCCGAAGGCTGCCACACGCGCATGCTTCAGCTGATAGTTGCGGATCTCGTCGAAGTAGGCCACATCCTTCGGGTTCGATCCGGGCCATCCTCCTTCAATGAAATGGATTCCGAGGTCATCCAGCTTCAGGGTGATCCGGACCTTGTCCTCCAGGGAAAGGGAGAAATCCTCCGCCTGAGTGCCGTCTCTGAGGGTTGTGTCGTAAATCTTCACGTCATGCATGGCTAAAGCCTCTCAATCCGCCTGCAATATTCTACGTCTCTTCCTTGACCTTCATCACGCCCTGCGGGGGCTCCTTTCCCAGCTCGAAAGCGTCATGAAGAACGCGGACCGCCAACTCGGTATATTTCTCATCGATGATGCAAGAAATTTTGATCTCCGAGGTTGTAATCATCTTCAGGTTGATGTTCTCACGGGCCAGGGTTTCGAACATCTTGGTCGCAACGCCGCTGTGGTTCCGCATGCCAAGGCCGATGATGGAAATCTTGGCAATGTTGGGATTGCTGTGCGTGGGGCCGGCGCCGATTTCGGCCGCCACCCGCTCGGCAATGGCGATGGTCTTTTCATAGTCGGGCTTCGGGACGGTGAAGGACATGTTCACCACGCCGGGGGTGCTCCCGCTTCCCTGAACAATCAGATCCACGTTGATGTTCGCATCGGAAATGGGCTTAAAGAGCTTCGCGGCCATTCCGGGAACGTCCGGAACGTTGGTGACGGTAATGCGGGCCTCGTTGCGATTGTAGGTGATTCCGGAAACCACCACTCGTTCCATATCTTCATCCTCCTGGGTGACCAGAGTTCCGGGTGCGTCGCTGAAAGAAGAAAGGACCATGATGGGTACGTGGTATTTCATACCGAACTCGACGGCCCGCAGATGAAGCACTTTGGCTCCCATGCTGGCCATTTCGAGCATTTCCTCGTAGCTGATCTTCTCCAGTTTGCGCGCCTGGGAATAGATGTTGGGGTCCGCGGTGAAAACCCCTTCAACGTCGGTGTAAATCTCGCACAAGTCAGCACCGAGCGCGGCGGCCAAAGCCACGGCGGTTGTGTCCGATCCCCCGCGTCCGAGGGTGGTGATGTTACCCTCTTCATCATAGCCCTGAAAGCCGGCCACGACGACGATCCTGCCAGCACGGAGCTGGTCCACGACCGGCAGTGTTTCGATCCAGTGGATGCGGGCCTGGCCGTAGGCGCAATCCGTGATGATGCCCGCCTGGTAGCCCGTCATGGAGACGGCTTCATACCCCATTTCCTTCACGGCCATGCTGAAGAGCGCAATGGTGATCTGCTCGCCCGTCGACAGGAGGACATCGAGCTCACGAGGGTCCGGGCTCGGCGTCATTTCACGGGCAAGCCGGATGAGTGAGTCCGTGTCTCCCGCCCGAGCCGACAGAACCACCACCAGGTCATCCCCTTTCTTTTTTCGCGCAATGACGCGCTCCGCCACTGCTCGAATGCGTTCCACATTGGCGACCGATGTGCCTCCGTACTTTTGCACCACAACTGCCATGGCTCCTGGAACCTCCTCTGGATTGAGATATGTCGCGCCGCCAGTCTTTACAGGCCTTCTCGCTTGAATGCTACCGAGCGATCAGTGTTGAACCTGAGGCGAAATTCACTCTACTAGCACAGAACCTCGGGAGCGGGTACTGGTAATTTGTGCTTTTTCCAGCATCTTCGGGGTAGGGTGTGGCTGATGACTGCTTTGTGTCTCGGTGACTTGGCAGTGAACATGAGGTCGGGAGGGGGGAGTCATCCAGCCTTCACGGGTATGGACAGGAGCTCAATCCTTCGCATCATGGGAGACGGCATCGGCGATCTCACGGGTCAGATGTGCCAGTGCCCTGCTTTGGGCGGCCACCAAAGCGGTGTAGCCTTCCCCTTCCACGGGTTCACGAATGGTGGAGCGGTTTCGGGCCACCACTCTGTCGCCGCCTCCCTCCCTCACCTGCCACTGGGCCGACAAGGCGATATTGCCGTCCCGCAGCCCATGAAAACGTGTCACCGTCACCACGATCTGATAGTCGACACCCCCTGACACCGCGGGATAAAAAACGACCTCCTCCAAGCACAGGAACGCCGCCAGATTGTCTGCCAGGGTCCTCATGACCATCTTCCCCAGAGGTTCGGCCCATTGGTCGAAGTCTCCGAGCTGAAGCTCATTGGGGTTCACCTGGGTCACAATCTGGGGCCGATCGAGATAGTCGGGCATCTCGACGGGACCGATGCCCAGCGTGAGGCAGTGCCTGGTGCTCACTGCAGGAGCCTTGATCTCCGTTCCCGGCAGATCGCTCAGCATATAGAACCGTGCGGGTGCCGTTCTGAAGCATCCCGCCGTCGTTGCCATCAGGAGGATTGGAATCAACATCGCGAT
>CAZEOY010000614.1:0-2675 GCA_964513835.1 uncultured Syntrophobacteraceae bacterium | reverse complement strand
ACGTGCATCGGCCTCACCTCGCTGTACTCGGTCCTCGGATTGCGGGCCGGACTGAACCTGTCGCTTCTGGTGAATGCCGATCACATGCTGAGCAGACTGAGAGTGGGGCAGGAATTCATCGACATGGATCACACGGATCCCCAAGGATTCGATTGCCGGAGCAGCTCCGAATTCCGTGAGCTCCCCCTGTGGACACTTGCAGCAAACGTCCTCAACAGCCGGGGCTTGAGGCATGAAATGAGCGGTCGATTCCAGGATGCGAGAGCTGACTATGAAAGGGCGATCGGGGTCAATCCGGACTACGCGAATGCTTACAACAACAGGGGAAACATGAGGTTTCGCGACGCTGATCTGCAGGGAGCGGTAGCAGACTACACCGAAGCGCTCCGGCTCGATCCGACTTTCGCTGAAGCTCACTGCAATCGGGGAATGGCCTGGCAAAAGCTCGAGCGATACAAGGAAGCTCGAGACGACTACACCGGGGCGCTGAGCCTGGATTCAGGGTACGGCGATGCCATGAGATGTCTCGAATTGTTGGATGAGATCGAGTCCACGGAGCCCGCGTATTAACGGCGGCTGGGCGAGGGGCGGGGAATCAACCCCAAACGGGATGTACACCCAAGGAGTAGATGAATCCTAACATGTTGATTTTGTTGTATTTAGCTTCATGCAGAGCCAAAAATCCATACAGATTGCCCATTTAGCGAAAAAGGAAAAGAATCACAATATCCATTTTGTCTTGACATGAGCGTGATGTCGGGTATGGTGAGGGCGCTGGATATAAGCGTTGCTAATCCTATGGTGCTGATATCCGAAATCGACCTCCTCCGCGAGCCCTGTTCGCTCAATCGATCTCATTGTTCATTGCTACATGATGCAAGCGAATCGCTGGTAGCTTGACAATGTTCATCATGCCCTTCTGAGTCGTCTTTAGAAGTACCGTTCAAACGCAATCATGCGTCCATACCGTGGGCCTGCCCCGGAATAACGGGGGGCTTGTAACCTCTTGGGCGGCAACAGGCTCTTTTATCCTGTCCGCTTTTCTGAGTTTTGTCCTTGCGGGAAAGGAGGTGATTTGCACTAGACAGAAGGGATCGGTGTCGTTTCCGAAGAAGTGGGATCGATTTGATGTAAAACTTGCTCTGCGAGCTCCCGTTGCCCAATCGCACTCGACGTTCCCTGTCGTACCGCGCGACCGAACCGCTGGTTGAATGACCACACTCATCAGGCCCCTCTCAACAGTCTGAGTCAGAAAGATCAACGCAATACAGGTGGCCATTTTGCGGCCTGAACAGCCCAAGGCGGGTGGCCCGCACACGGGATAAAGCACCGTGGCTTCCCGTCCTGAGCCGATTCGAGCCGACTTTGGACAGGAAAGGAGGTGAGAAGCAACGCGCGAGAGGATCACGACGGTTCCTCTAAAGCATGAGAACTCTGGATTGAAACTTGAGTTGGGTCCTAACGAGTGGAGGTAAGATATGCCAGAAATCCGAGAGATCGAAATCAACAGCCGGGCCGATACCATTGGTCTGATGGATATGGATGTCAGGCCTTACCCGGTCACCCCGCCGCCTTCCTACGACCAGGTGAAACCGGTGTATGAGAGAAGGAAGGCGCTGGAATTCTGCGACTGGGCCGAGGACAACCTGAGATTCGAAAAACGGTATGCAAAGGATGAGGCGCTCTCCGGCCTGAGGGTCCTGGACATCGGCCTCTGGCGTCTGGGCCACAAGTTCTGCGCCTCGCTCTTCGGGGAGTCCGGGGCCGAGGTCGTGGCCATCGAGCCTCCGAGCGGCGATCCCCTGAGGAAGCTGACTCCGTTCGGCCGCGAGGAGTACATGCTGGAGAACAAGTTCACCGGCGAGAAGTGCGGCATGGAGTTCGTCAACGAGATGGTCAACAAGTATGCCGTCACTTTGGACGTGGAGACGGAAGAAGGCCGCGAGATTTTCAAAAAGATGGCCAAGAACGTCGACGTCCTCATCGACGGGATGCCCCCCGGCTACCTGGATGGGCTGGGCATCGGCTACCGTCAACTCAAGGAAGCCAATCCCAGGATGGTCTACGTCTGGGTCGGCATGATGGGCCAGTGGGGCCCATGGAAGGACAAGCAGTCCAAGTTCGGCCAGTGGGAGCTCGAGCCCTTCGCGAGCTGCGCCAACTCCTGGGTCCACAACACCGGTCTGGCCCAGGACCTTCTGCCCCGCGGCAGGGGTGGTGACCCGACCCGTTCGGGCGTGTGGCTGGCCGACTATGTGGCCGGCGCGCAGGGTTATGTGAATGCCCTGGCAGCCCTGTACTGGAGAGAAGAGCTGGGCGGCACGGGCCAGATGATCGAGGTCACGGGGGCCGAGACCCTCATGGATATCCTTGACTTCGATATCACCTGGTATGGCTTCAACGCCAGCATCAAAGGGCGCTCCGGAGGCTGGGATCCCAACCTGAACCAGTACGCCTGGAACCCGTGCAAAGACGGCTACATGATGATCGGCGGTCAGACGGACAAGCTCTGGTACAACATCGGCTTTTGCCTGGAGCGCGAGTTCACCCAGTTCGGCCGGCTGATCCACGAAGACCCCTTCCTGAAAGAGATGGGCGCCCGTAACGCACTGCACGCCCTCATCAAGACGTACTCCCTGACCGCACGCTGGCTGCGGGACACCAACCGGGTCGAG
>CAZEOY010000613.1:0-2676 GCA_964513835.1 uncultured Syntrophobacteraceae bacterium | reverse complement strand
CTTCCCGCCGTTGTTGATGATCTGAGGGACGTTGGCCCAGGTCTCCACGTTGTTCAGGTTGCTCGGGCGGTGCCACAACCCTTTTTCAACGGTATGGATGTGCTTGCCCCGGGGTTCTCCGATCTTCCCTTCGAGCGAAGCCATCAAAGCCGTGGATTCCCCGCAGACGAACGCCCCTGCGCCGCGGGTGATGAAAATATCGACCCCGAAAGGAGTACCCAGAATATTGTCTCCGAGGAGCCCATAGCTCCTGGCCTGCTCCAGAGCGCGCAGGCCGTTTTTAACGGCAACAGGATATTCATAGCGGCAGTAGATGTACCCCTCTTTGGCGCCAATGGCGTAAGCGCCGATGATCATCCCCTCGATCACCTGGTGAGGGTTGCCTTCCAGGAGGGCTCGATCCATGTAGGCCCCAGGGTCGCCTTCGTCGGCGTTGCACATCACATATTTGATATCCCCATGCGCTTTGCTGCACGATTCCCATTTGACGCCCGCCGGAAAACCTCCACCCCCCCGACCGCGCAAACCCGAAAGCTTGACCTCCTCGATCACCTCCAAAGGCTTCATCCCGTCCAGCACCTTTGCCAGCGCGGAATAACCGCCGCGAGAGATGTAGTCATCGATTTCGGTGGACCAGTTGAGCCCCGTGTCGTTGAAGATGATTCGCTCCTGGCCTGCGTAAAAAGGAATATCTTTCTCGCGAATGATCTTTTCGCCCGTCCCGGGAAAGACATAGAGAAGATCATCCACCAACTCATCGCCGAGCACCGTCTTCTCAAAGATTTCCGGAACCCTGGACTCGTTCACGCGCTCGTAGAATATATTCGCAGGCTCGATCACGACAATGGGCCCACGGGCGCAAAAGCCATGGCATCCGGTATCCACAACCTGATATTCCTGGCTCACCCCTTTATCGTCCAGCAGCTGCTGAAAGGTCTCCCTGAGATGCGCTCCGCCGCCGGAATGGCACCCAGGGCCTCCACATATCCTGATTCGCTTTCGTATCGACTTTCTCTTCTCGTTGATCTGCTCACGCAGGACTTCCAGATCCCGAACACTGTTGAGCCGCATGATGATCTCTCCGTTAGGCCTCTTCTTTCAAAGCTTTAACCACGCTCGATACCTTGCTGGGCGTCATTTCGGAATAGGTTGTCTCACCCACCACCACGACGGGCGCTGCAGCACAGGCCCCTACGCAGTTGACCGTTTCCAGGGTGAACATCAAGTCCTCCGAGGTTTCCCCGGGATTGAGGTTCAGTTCGGTCTGGAGCCTCTCGACGATTTTCGGACCTCCCTTGACGTGGCAGGCGGTTCCGGTGCAAACGTGCATCACAAAGCGTCCTCGGGGCGTGAGACTGAAGACTTTGAAGAAGTTGGCCACCCCGTAAACCTGGCTGATGGGCATTTTCAGCCGTTCGGATACTCGTTGCATGCTTTCTCTGGGCAGGTAATGATAGCGATGATTGATATCCAGCATGATCTGAAGGAGGGATGCTGGCGTCGGCCCCCACTGATTGATGATCGCATCAACGTCTTCGATGTTGTACTCCATTCAGCTCCTCCATCCATGCCTATTGGAAGCGATGCACAAGACGATGGATTCCGTAAGGGGAAAGTCTATTTTGGCGGGTTCTCTTTTCGCACAATGCCTCCGGCCGGTCAAGTGAAAACTTGCGCATAATGACCGGCAGTCAAGGATCGGCCCTGTTCACGTACACCGAAAATGTGGTGCCTTTCCCAAATTCGCTCTTCACTTCGACCTTGCCGCCGTGGGCCCGCACAATCTTCTCAACGATGGCCAGCCCCAGTCCGGTTCCCTCCTGCTTGCGCACTTCCTTGTCCTTGCTACGAAAGAACTGCTCGAACACAAAGGGAATCTCCTTCTCTACGATACCAAGGCCCGAATCCTCCACATCCACCACCACCCAGCCTTCCCGCTCCGCAGCCCGTATGCGGAGGTATCCCCCAGGCCGGTTGTACTTGATGGCATTGGAGATGAGGTTGCTCAGCACTTCCCGGAAGGTGCCGGGATCAACATGCACATTGGGCAATCCAGGCTGGAGCTCCTTCGTGACGGACAAACCTTTCTGCTGTGCGGCAAAGTCCAGGCCGGCCATCGCGGCATCGATGCAGGAGGCGAGAGGCACGGATTGAAGCCGGTGCAGGATCTCCCCTGCCTGAATCCGACTCATGTCGAGCCAGTCATTGATGAGCTGCAGCAGACCTTCGAGCCTCTCACGGGCTCGTTCCAGCATCTCCCGCTGCATTTCCGTCAGCTCACCGCCGATGTCACCCAGCAGCACTTCGAGATATTGGAAGATCGCCCCCAATGGAGACCTCAGCTGGTGGCTGACCATGGTGATGAAATTCCTTTCCATGGCCGCTTTCTCTTCACGGAGGGCTCGTGATTCCTGATCGAGGCGTCGCTTTTCCAGACCCCGCCGTACCACGATGATGAGCTCATCCGGGGTGAACGGCTTCGGAAGGTAGTCGTAGGCACCCTCCTTCATCACCGCCACGGCGCTCTCTATCGTGGCATACCCGGTAATGATGATGGTGACGATATTGGGGTCGTAGGTCCTGACCCGACGGGCAACTTCCACGCCGTCCATTTCCGGCATCTTGACATCCACGAGGACCAGATCAGGGGGCTCCCGCATCATCATTTCCAGGCCC
>CAZEOY010000612.1:0-2695 GCA_964513835.1 uncultured Syntrophobacteraceae bacterium | reverse complement strand
TCGCCGGATGCACGAGAGCCTGCTCTGCCTGCCCTGCTTCGAACGCGCGGAAAAGCGCTGCTGATGGATCCCATACGAGCATGCGGCGGGGGACTTCGCCGGAAGCCGCGTGCACGTATGGAAACTCTACCAGGACTCGCGGCCCCTCAGGCGTATGGGAAGGAAAGCCTTGGAGCAAGTTGTGATGAAGCTCGGCAATGTCTCCTGAAGTGGTGACACCCAAAAGCTCGCCAGGTCGGCGGTGAGGGCTTCGACATTGCGCCGGGTCCCCCCGAAGATGTCGAGCTCCCAGCCGGCATCCAGGCCGACTTCAAAAAGGTTCGTTTCCAGATCGAGAGAATCAGCCTGACTCCCGTTGCCTCCTCCGGCACCCCTTCGGGCCACCTCAGCGAACCCGTCGACTGTGGGCCATAGAGAGGCCGCGCCGGCCCCTCGCGCCGCCCTTGCCTGACGGATGCGGGCGTTTGCCTGTTTCAGGTCGAGGTTGGATTCAATGGCTCTTTCCACAAGGGAGGTCAGCAAAGGGTCATTAAACGCTTTCCACCATGCGATCTCATCCACCGGAGCCTCGACCGTGATGCTGACAGTTTTTGAAGCCTCCCCAGAAACCCTTTTCCAGGCCGACGGGACGTGGGCTGCCGGCGCGGTGAAGTCAGGACCCACGGCACATCCGGCATGGAGCAGGACTGCCAGGGTCAGCAAGCCCCCCCCAGGAGCGGACCCGGCCCATGAAAGCTCGGGCGTTGCGGTTCGAAACAGGGAGCTGGCTCATTCCGTCCTTCCAGATCATTCGTAGCGCAGGGCGTTGATGGGATCCAGGCGGGAGGCTTTCCACGCCGGGTAGTAGCCGAACACGATCCCGACGGTCGCGGAAACGGCAAAAGCTGCCAGAATGGCGTCGAGGGACACCTCCGTAGGCCATCGCAGGAGCCTGGTCACGAGGTTGGAGACGCCGCGTCCGACCAGAATCCCGACTGCGCCGCCGCAAAAGCAGAGGACCACCGATTCAGCCAGGAACTGCTGGAGAATGCTGGCCCGTCGGGCACCCACGGCCATCCTGAGCCCGATCTCCCGCGTGCGCTCCGTCACGGACACCAGCATGATGTTCATGATCCCCACGCCGCCGACGACGAGCGAGATCAACGCCACGACCAGGAGCAGCCGGGTCATCATATCGGCCGTCGACGACATGGCTTTGGTCATTTCCGCCATGTCCATGATGTGGAAGTCATCGAGCTCACCGGGCTGGATGCGGTGCCGCTCCCGAAGGAGCTCGGTGATCTGCTCGATGGCGGCATCGAGCTGGGACGTCGAGACGGCCGCAGCATGAATCCTGTCGACGTTCGCGAATCGGATGGGCAGCGGCGTGTTGACGGCCTGGGCCGCCGACTGCTCAGGGTAAAGATTGTTCCGTGATCCGATGTAGAACCGGCTCGTTGTGCTGCCCTGCTGGGAGCCCGAAGAGCCGGAGGAGGACGAACCACTTTGGTTGGTGCTGGTTTGGGGGCTCCCGGTCACCCGGTACTTGATGGTGGTCCAGGGTGCGAGCACCGTGTCGTCCTGGTCCATGCCCATCATGCTGGCCCCCTTAGCGTTGAGAATACCGACCACCCGGAATGGAATATTGTTGATGCGCACTTCTTTTCCCAGGGGGCTCTCATCCCGGAAAAGCTCTCGGGCGGGTGTCTTGCCCAGAAGGCAGACTTTGCCTGCGTTGCGCACGTCCTGGTCCGTGAACGGATCGCCTTCGGCCACGGTCCACTCGCGAACATCGAGGTAGGCCGGCGTGGTGCCGGTCACTTCGTTGGGCATCCAGTTCCGGTTTCCGTGAACCACCTGCGTCCGGGCGCGAACGGCCGGTGCGACGGCCCGGACGGATGGGATGTCGCGGCTGATGGCCTCCACGTCGCCGGGGGTGAGGGTCATGATACTGCCGCTACCGTGGCTGACACCGCCGCTCGCCGCCGCTCCCGGCAGAATGAGCAGGTTGTTTGCCCCCATGTTTGCGATAGTCTTCTGGATGGAGCTGGACGAGCCGCGCCCGATCTCCATCATGGCGATGACCGCCGCGACGCCGATCACGATGCCGAGCGTGGTGAGGGCCGCCCGCATGACATTGCGGCGAAGCCCCGTCAGGGCCGTTCGAAGCATGCGGTGCAGCCCCGCAAGGGAAACACCGCTGCCGCGGTCTCGCTGGTTCGGCTCCGGCAGAGCGTTCGGAAACGGTTCCCGGGATTCCCCTCCGTCTTGAACCCCGGTTCTTTCCCCGGACTCCACGATCCCGTCGCGGATGTGGATGATGCGCCCGGCATGCCGGGCGACCGCTTCGTCGTGGGTCACCAGGAGAATGGTGACTCCGTTTGCATTGAGCTCCTGAAAGATCCTCAGCACCTCCTCGCTCGTCCGGCTGTCCAGGTTGCCTGTCGGCTCGTCGGCCAGCAGCAGGTCCGGGTCGTTGATGAGCGCCCTTGCAATGGCGACGCGCTGCTGCTGACCTCCCGAGAGCTGGGATGGCTCGTGGCCGAGATGATCTCCCAGTCCCACGCTGCGCAGCAGTTCCTCGGCCCGCTCCCGCGCCTCCCTTTTTGCAGCCGCCCGGGGAGAATACGTGAGCGGCATGAGAACATTGTCGAGAACCGTGGTCCGCGGGAGCAGGTTGAAGGTCTGGAATACGAATCCGAGCTTGCGGTTCCGA
>CAZEOY010000611.1:0-2696 GCA_964513835.1 uncultured Syntrophobacteraceae bacterium | reverse complement strand
ATCGGTTTCCAGGGAGTCATTTCCATTGTGTCCACCTCCATGAATGGTTGTTCCAGGGGATTGGTCGAGTCACGAACGACCCTTTTGCCCAGTTGCCTTTAGGTGCTTATTTTTAGATTTTAAGCATCATCGGAAACCCTTCAACGGGTGACGTATAATCCTTGGGGTGGCATGTGGTCAGATAACGAATTTTATGGCACCGAACAATCCGGGAGGCCGACGGATCCATTTATGTGAGGGCGGCTCTTCCTGTCCTCCCGGGCCTGGAGCGCCGTTTCACGGTAGCCATCCCGCTCCACCGGCAGGTTCTCGGCCGAATGCATCATGAGGAGATCGCATCATGTCAGCACAGGGTGTCGTAGTATACGGAACCTACTGGTGTCCCGATTGTCGGAGGTCCAAAAAGTTCCTGGGCGAGCAGTTCATTCCTTTCGAGTGGATCGACATCGAACAGGATCGTGAGGCGGAAGGGATTGTGCTGCGCCTCAACGAGGGAAAGCGCATCATCCCGACCATCGTCTTCGAGGATGGCTCGTTCCTCGTCGAGCCCAGCAACGCCGAGCTTGCCAGAAAGCTGGGGCTCAAGACCGAAGCCCGGAAGAGCTACTACGATCTGATCATCGTGGGAGGGGGGCCGACGGGGCTCACGGCCGGCATCTACGCGGCACGGGAGGGCGTCGAAACCCTCGCTATCGAGCGATCCGGTCTCGGCGGGCAGGCCGGGCTCACCCAGGGCCTCGACAATTTCCCCGGGTTTCCGGAAGGCATCAGCGGCCAGGAGTTCTCAGAGCGCATCGTTCAGCAGGCCCGCCGTTTCGAGGTGGAGATTCTTCAGGCCCAGGACATCTCGGGCATCGGGGCCCACGACGGTGTCCGGTGCGTGAAAGACGAATCGGGCAGGCATTACCACGCCAGGGCCATCCTCATCGCCACGGGCGCCAGCTACCGCCGGTTGGGTGTTCCGGGCGAGGAGGAATACATAGGCGCCGGTATTCACTTCTGCGCCACCTGCGATGGTCCGTTTTACAAAGGCGCCCGGGAGATCCTGGTGGTGGGTGGGGGAAATTCCGCCTGTGAGGAAGGTCTGCACCTCACGTAATTCGCCGACCGGGTCACGCTGCTCGTCCGTGGGAGCGGGCTCACGGCCAGCCGGATCATCGTCGACAAGCTCAGCAGTCCCAACTCCCGGGTTGACGTGCAGTATCGGACGGTGGTGGATGCCTTTCACGGGGAGGAGTCGAGGCTCAGGGCCGTCACGATTCGAAACCTGGATTCCGGTGAAACCCGCGTGGTTCACCCTGCTGCCGCATTCATTTTCACCGGCCAGCAGCCCAACAGCGGTTTTGCACGGTCGCTGGTCGAGATGGATTCCGGGGGATTCATCCTGACCGGCCACGACCTGGTGCATGCCCCGGGCTTCAAAGCGGACAGAGAACTCTTTGCCTTCGAGACGAGCGCCCCCGGTATCTTCGCTGCGGGGGATGTGCGCCATGGGAGCATCAAGCAGGTGGCTTCGGCCGTCGGCGAGGGTGCTGCAGCGGCCATCGCGATCCGTGAATTCCTGAAAACGGCGTAACCTGGAGGTACAGGCGGTCCATTTCGGCAGTAGCGCTGTGTTTACGGTGGCTTCCTGAACATGGACCGCTCAGCGCAGAAGCTCGGGCGCGAAAACCAGCAGGGCGCCGATGACACCCAACAGCAGGCCACCGATGACTTTGCTCACCGCAGTGTAGCGCTCACCCAGCGAAGCGGTCGAACTGACCGTGAAGGCGGCGAAGCTGAAAATGATCAGATCGTCCAGCATGAAGAAGAAGACATAGAGCAGAATGTACCCATAATACTCGAGCCAGGTGAGCTGTCTCACCGAAAGCACGTGCGTGAAGACGGCGGGGATGGCCGAGGAGCACAGGAATTCGATTGAGTTCACCAGGAAGGCCAGTCCGATGATGGCGAGAAGGGTGGTGAAGGTGAGTGGCGAAAAGACGATGGCCTTCATCTTTTCCTGGGTCTTCTTCTTGGTGCCTTCATTCCCGATCCTGCAGCTCAGTCGACCCCGCGTTCTGATGACCTCCACGAGACTGACCACGCCCAACCCCATGGCCACAACGCCCATGGCAAGCGTCAGGGGACGGTAGTAGCCGATGATCAGGAACGCTCCGAGCCAGGCGGTCATGAAGAGAAAGTAGAGAATGCCCGATGCGAGGACGAAGCTCCCGACGAGCAGCCAGATCTTGGTCCGGTCGTTGAGCCCGATGATGAGTGAGATCAGGTAGACCAGCGCCCACATGGCGCAGGGATTGAATCCGTCGACGAGGCCGAGCAGAATCGCCAGAACGGGCAGGGTGTACCGGGATGGATCGATCTCCCCGAGAATGGGAATCCGGATATGTGGTGCATCATCGGGGACCGCGGATTGAAAAGACGTGCTGGCGTGTGCGAAATCGGGGTGGCGGGATTCAGGCCCGGGTGGGGCTACCCTCTGACAGGCGGCGAATCCGATGAAGAGAAGGAGGATCAGCAAGGGTGCGACTCTGAACATACCGCCCCCGGTTAATGAGGTAAAAAGAGCGATGAGATGAGTGGGAATCATCAGGTGCGGGCGAAGAATCTCCCTCTCTCGATCTCACGCGCTTTCTTGAGCTTTGCCTCGTAGGCTGCGGAGCGGCCCCCGATGATGTCGCGGATGCCCGCAAAAA
>CAZEOY010000610.1:0-2696 GCA_964513835.1 uncultured Syntrophobacteraceae bacterium | reverse complement strand
GGATCCGTCGTAAGCTCGAAAAGGTATGGCCCCCGCCTCCTTGACGAGAAGATTCCTGGCAACCCCGCTGCCGATCACGATGGTGCCAGGCTTAATGCCCATATCCTCGTTGACCATGAGGGTGTAGTTCGCGCCGTTGGTCTGATCGAAATAGTAGCCCCAGAGCCTGCTCTTCACTCCCTGAACCCCTCGAATATCCCGAATGCTCTTCATGTACTCGAGGGGGATGTAGTCATGCCGGCCGGCCACCAGCCTCTGGACCATCAAGTCCGGAGCCCCCGACAACACACGGGCGGCCTCATGCTTGATGGAGCTCGTGAGATACACCACCGAGGAGACCAGAAAGATCACGAAGGTGTAGACGGCCACCAAAGTGAGGTTTTTGCCCTTCCGCCGCCACAGGGAGGAAAGGGTAAAATCCACAATGTTCTTCTGCTTTTCAAACCATCGCATGGCTCACCATAGCGCTTTTCCTCTGAGGTGCGGCGGAACGCTGAGCATCGACCCCGAAGGGAAATGCTCGAAAGAGAGGGGATAATCCTGGAAAGGCGTATGCAAATCGGCCATAACCGGATGGCGCGTGTAGCGAGCGTCCGTGAAGAGGCACAGGTCCGAAAGGCCGATTTTTCCGACCCACTCCCTCCGGTGGCTCACCTTGGCCTCCTCGGATTGCTCGAGAAAGCCGGAGTGTAACAGCATCATCCCCACCCAGAAGGTGCCGACAGCCACAAACAGGAAAAAGATGTGACATTTCCTCATGGGCTCAATCCAGTGGTTTTAGGGTTTCCAGCGTAACTTCCTTGTACCGCAGGATCGATGAGCCGCTGTGATCCACCAGGAACTCATTGGCGGCCTGTTCATCCACGAAAGGGATGAGCTCCTTTCCCATGGGACCATACACTGTACTGCCTACGACATAATACGCCTTCATACCGTCAATGGGCACCAAATCGTAGTAGTCGGTGACAAAAACCGCCTGAATGTCGCTCTGGCTCTTGCCGGGGTTGTACCTGGAAAGATTCAGGGTGTATTTGAACATGTCCTTGGCCCCGTCAAAAAACGCTCTGGAGCCGTCTTTGAAGACCACCTGGCAAAGGAAGTCCGGATACTTCGCCACAAACATCCCGCAAACGGGGCATTTGTCCTCCTTCGAGGGAGCGGCAGGCTTCATCTCTTCCGCCCCCAGCATCGATGTCATCAACCCAATCGTCAACCAAACCAAGCACAGTCGCTTCATGAAGCATCCTCCCGGCACCTAGTTGTGCTTATGCCCTTCATGGCCTTTGTGACCCTGATCGTGTGTGCCCTTGCCTTTTCGCTTCTCACGGATCATCCGGGTGTCGTCGTACATGTCCTCGTAGGCGGCCTTCATGACTTCGTCGAAAGTGGCCGGTTTGCCTCCGTTCTCCTGTATGAATTTCTCCGCATCCCCTTTGCCGGCAAAGGCCCACTTGGCCCTTCTGGTCATGACGCCGGGCTTGTCTCCCCCGATGACCCAGACGGCCGACTCGGCATCGATCAACTCCTTGCTGAAATAGTCACCCACTTTGATGCTGACGGGCGTCCTGTCGAGATGCAGAGCCAGGTCCATGGCCGCGCAGTGCAGGCTGCAGGTCCCAAGGGTGGTCCCATCGTCATACTCGATGAGCATCCGGCTGTGGGCGAACATCTGCCTGTTCATGCCACAGTACTTGCAAGAGGGATGGTCTTGAATATCCTTGTCAGCCTCAGCAAAAGCCAGGGCTGCACCTGAAAACAACAGACCGAAGATGATGGACACGATCCACAGTTTCCTGCTCATTTGGAATCCTCCTTTTTTCAAACCGCCATCGATCATTCCAGAGGCACCCAGTGCGCCTCCGGCGCCAACCTCCCTTTTTCCGTATCCATGGGCACAACATGAGCCCCCAACGCTCCGATGCGCCGGTTGGGTTCGAAGGTCAAACGGGGTGTCAGGCCCGTATCCAGCTCATAGACCCGCTCGAGTGTCGAGACCAGCTTCTCCCTTGTCAGCTCACGCCCGGAGCGCTTGGACCTTCCACAAAGAGATCGAGTGGTGCACAGGCCGCGATCTGAGCGGGAACGTATCCCTGGGTCGATGGGTACGTCTTCAGGAACCGCCCCAGGCGAATCCTGCCTCGGTCGTTCTGGTCGGCCGGGAGGGTTGGATAGGCGAGGAAGACCTCCCCCTTGAATCCCATAGGGATCTGACGGGCTTCCAAACGGATCTGCGAGCCGAGACAGAGAACCACCACCTGGTCCCCGCTCCCCCCCCCCATTCCTTCAGGAGGAGCTGGAGATCCTCTCCGCTCCCGAGAAAGACCACTGCTCGATGGCTGACACTCTTCAGCCTTCCATCAGCCATGATGCCCGCAATCCCTCGGTTATCGTAGAAAAGCCTTTCCGCGGCCCCCCAACCCTCCCTGGCCAGGCGCTCGACGGCGAAATCGGCAAGCAGGTTCGAGAGGTCCGATTCGGGGCCAATGACAGACAACCGCCCCCGGGCCACATCGGATCGCTCCGCCGTCAGGAAGGCCACGAGAGCCTGCACCTGCTCTCTTAAACCGGAGAAGATCAAGAAAGAATAGCGGTTGAGGGGGGAGAGACTCTCCGTCCGCGCCGTCATGGGACCGATCAAAGGTACTTCTTCGTCCTCGACCCATTGGATGAATTCAGCGTCGATGCCGGAGATGAGA
>CAZEOY010000609.1:0-2697 GCA_964513835.1 uncultured Syntrophobacteraceae bacterium | reverse complement strand
GTTCAATGTCATCAAACCGAATGGCTCCTGCGGGGCAGATTTTCTCGCAGATGCCGCATTTGCCCGAATGCAGCTTCTGACACCGTTCAGCATCGATCTGGTATTTGAGCGGAACCGCCTGGGGATACTGGAGATAGATGGCTTTGCGCTCGTTGATCCCCTCGTTGAACTCATCCGGGACCGATTCGGGACACTTTCGCGCGCACTCGCCGCATGCGATGCACTTCTGTGAGTCCACGTAGCGCGGATGCTCGCGGAGAGTAACCTGAAACTGCCCCAGCTCACCCTGGATTCGCTCCACTGACGTCAAGGGCATCAGCTGAATACTGGAGTGCCGACCGCACTCAACCAGCTTCGGCGAGAGAATTCACATGGAACAGTCGTTGGTGGGGTATGTCTTGGAAAGCCTGGCCATGGAACCGCCGATGGCCCCCGATCGCTCCACCAGGTAGACAAAATACCCGCTGTTGGCAAGGTCCAGAGCCGCCTGGACCCCGGCAATCCCTCCCCCCACCACCATCACCGCACCAACCTTCTCAAGGAGCATGTCTCTCTAATCCTTCAGACCCGATGGAGTTGATACTCAGAAAACCAGAAACATACCTTGCACAGAGAAGAGCATTTCTATCCCGTTCGGTCCTCTCTGCGCCTCCGCGTCTCTGCGTGAGATCTCAATCATTCAGACCGTTTGTTGGGCACGACCGCCCGGCACGCTGCGCGGGAGGGCGGCACCAGGGCGTCAGCCACCAGCTCCCAGAGGTTCTTGACGACGATGTCGAGATCGAATTCCTGCGTCAGGCTCTTGGCGATCTGGTCCTTGCAGCCACGGCACGGCGTGATCACCATCCTCGCACGAGTATTGCGTATTTGACGAGCCTTCACCACCCCGTGGTAGACACGCTCCTCACGAAACGGCATGGTCCAGGCCCCTCCACCGGCACCGCAGCAGTAGTTGCCGTCACGGTTGGGATACATTTCGGTGAGGTGCGGGGCACACTGCCGCGTGATCCAGCGCCCTTCCTCGAAATAGCCGTGTCCGAAAGTCTTCAGCGACTTGCGGCCGTAATGACAGGGATCGTGATAGGTGGCGAGCTCCGGATGGAGGGAGGGGTCCACCCGGATTCTGCCCTCCTTGAGGTAGTCCACGAGCAGATCGAAGACCGAGAGGACCCGGAAATGCTTCATCTCCTCGGAAAACCAGCGCTCCAGACCATATCGCGTGGCGTAATAGGCATGGCCGCACTCGGGAAGCAGCAGTGTCCTGCAGTGGTAGCGCTCCATGTTCTCCACGATATTCCCCACGATGGACTTCATGGATTCGTCATCGCCGGAGTAATACCCCCAGTTCACCCCTTCCCAGTTCCGTGACGGGATGGTCCAGGACTCGCCCGCCGCGTGAAAGATCTTCCACCAGAACTTCAGCGCGTCCGGTTCCGCAAAAGGCTCCACCGAATTCACCGTGACGAGAAGATTGGCCCCCTCGACATCGATGGGAACCTGGAAATCGGGCCACCCCTCACTGCGCATCTCCTGAGCCAGATCCTTCATCAGCTCCACAAAATCTTCGGAGGGAATGCCCATGTTGTTGCCCTTCTCAAGGCACATCTGTATTCCCTTGTGAAGGGATCCCGGCACCCGGTCACGCTCTCGGAGTCCCCGGACCCGGCGTATGAGCCGAACGATTTCCACGTTCATGGGGCAGGCTTCTTCACACTTTCCGCACAATGTGCATTTCCAGGGCCACTGGGAGGCGATGAGCTCCTTTTCCAGGCCCAGCGTGACCATGCGGACGACCTTCCGGGGGTCGAGGCCGTCCACCCCCGAGAGGGGACAGGCACTGGCACAGCTCCCGCACGTGAGGCAGACATCCCCCCACTGCGGATCCGGTCCGAGGAGTGAGGATTTGCAGCCGATGGATTTGAGATTCTCTTCGAGGACGGCGAATTCGGTCTCTTCCAAGGCCGCGGCCCCACGCACATATTTGAGCTTGAGATTCGAGCGGTCGAGGCCGAACTCCTGACAGAGCTTCCCGAAATCGCTCTCTGTAACGAGATAGCGCTTTCCCGAGACCGAGCGCGCCGGCAACTTGCCGCACTTGATCCAGTTGCGCACGGTGTTTCTGTGCACTCCGAGCTGCTCAGCCAGCTGGTTGATGCGTATGACGATCATAAAGGATTGACTCTTTCAGAGCTAACCGGCATTGGCGCATGGGGGCAGCCGGACAGGCCTTCACCCCGCGCACCGCAGCATATGAGTTTGAGAAAAGGCTCCATAGTGTCCCCTCAAAAAATGCATACTATGCATAAGTTGCACAAGTCATATTCTTTCGTGAGCCCCCTGTCAACCCTCATTATTTACCCTGGAATCTCCAATATTTGCTCAAGATCAGCACCGGCGGGATCCTTGCCTTCCATTCAAAATGCTCCATTCCCTGTTCCATAATGCACAAACAGCCCACGGACCTGATCCTTGACCGAGGCGGGGAGCTCTGTTAGAAGTCCCAGCTGATTCATCAACCTTTGCTTTCCTTGGTGCAGGCAGGAGAGTCTGGAGCTCAGGAGCACGTATACTGCGGTGAACGAGATATTTTTGGGAAATGAAGCGATTGCCATGGGGCTTCTGGAGGCGGGATGCACCCTGGCTGCGTCCTACCCGGGGACTCCGGCCTCGGAAGTCCTGGCAGCACTGATTCAGTGG
>CAZEOY010000608.1:0-2698 GCA_964513835.1 uncultured Syntrophobacteraceae bacterium | reverse complement strand
TGCGTGTGGGGGCCGACGTCATCGTGGACGGGCACGACAAGTTGACCGTGGTCCTGCGCCACCGGCCCCGATCGTCCGATGCGTGGGGCGAAGTTCCCATGACTCCGCGCGGCAACGACCTTTACGAAGCCGAGCTCACGCTGGCGTTCTTTGAGCCCCACTTCTACACGGTTTGCGCCTGGATCGACCGGTTCGGAAGCTGGAAGGAAGGGCTGGAGAAGAAATTCAAAGCGCATCAGGACGTGGAAAGCGAGCTCCTGGAAGGAGCCCTGCTGCTGGACGATGCGGCGGGCCGCGCAACTGGAGCCGACCGCCAGTGGCTCACGGAGCGGGCGGAGCTCCTGCGCTCCCCCCAACCACAGGAAGCACGCTTCTGGGCTGCCGTGGCCGAGGAAGTGTCGGCCATCATTTCACGA
Source organism: uncultured Syntrophobacteraceae bacterium (assembly GCA_964513835.1). Taxonomy (GTDB): domain Bacteria; phylum Desulfobacterota; class Syntrophobacteria; order Syntrophobacterales; family Syntrophobacteraceae; genus JALOOX01. Next base: position 2,282 of record CAZEOY010000608.1, on the reverse strand, counting down.
TACCCCGACCGGTCCGGCGAAGTCGCCTACGAAAGGACCCTGCAAGTCAAGGTGGACCGCGAAAGGGCTCGCTGCAGTGCCTGGTACGAGCTCTTTCCCCGGTCCATCACCCAGAATGGAGCGGGGAGCGGCACCTTCCGGGATGTGGAGCGGTTTCTTCCCCAGGTGGCCCGCATGGGCTTCGACGTCCTTTACTTCCCGCCCATTCATCCCATCGGCCGGGTGAAACGGAAGGGGCGAGACAATGCACTGGTGGCCGGTCCCGACGATCCTGGCAGCCCCTGGGCCATCGGGGCGGCGGAGGGGGGCCACAAGGACATCCATCCGGATCTTGGCACGTTCGATGATTTTCAGCATCTGGTGCAGGCGGCGAAAGATCACGGCATCGAGATCGCCCTGGACCTCGCTTACCAGTGCGCACCGGACCACCCCTACGTGGCCGATCACCCCGACTGGTTCCGGCATCGGCCCGACGGGACCATCAAGTACGCCGAGAACCCCCCCAAGAAATATGAAGACGTCTACCCCATCAACTTTGAGTGCGACTCGTGGCAGGAGCTTTGGGATGAGCTGAAAAGCGTGGTTCTATTCTGGATCGACAAGGGCGTTCGCATTTTCCGGGTCGACAACCCGCACACCAAACCGCTCCGCTTCTGGCACTGGCTCATCTCGTCCATCCACGAGGAGCACCCGGACATCATCTTCCTGGCCGAGGCCTTCACCCGCCCCAAAGTCATGCAGGCCCTGGCCAAGGCGGGCTTCAACCAATCTTACACCTACTTCACATGGCGCAACACCAGGCGGGAGCTCACGGAGTACCTGACCGACCTGACGCAGACGGATCTTCAGGACTACTTCCGCCCCAACTTCTTCACCAACACACCGGACATTCTGCCCGAATACCTGCAGTTCGGCGGGCGGGCTGCTTTCATGGCCCGGCTGGTCCTGGCTGCAACGCTCGCGGCCAACTATGGCATTTACAGCGGCTTCGAGCTGTGCGAGGCGGCCGGCATTCCGGGAACCGAGGAGTATCTGCATTCGGAGAAATACGAGATCAAGCACTGGGACTGGGACCGGCCGGGCAACATTCGGGATTTCATCGCCCAGGTGAACCGGATTCGGCGCGAAAACCCAGCCCTGCACTCCAACGAGCGGCTCCGGTTCTACCCTGCGGACAACGAGCAGATCCTCTTCTACGGAAAGACCACCGAGGACCTTTCCAACATTGTGCTCGTAGCCGTCAACGTGGATCCCCACCATCTCCAGGAGGGCTGGGTCACCCTGCCCATCGAGGAGTACGGCATCCGGCCGGACGAAGTCTACCAGGTTCACGACCTCATCGGGGAGGGCCGCTACTTCTGGCAGGGATCCAGGAACTACATCCGCCTCGATCCCCAATCGTGCCCGGCCCAGATCTACCGCGTCCGCCGCAAGCTCAAGACCGAACGGGACTTCGACTACTTCATTTGAGTAAAGGCGGACGTTGTTGATCTTTGTCACTCGTTTGAATCGTTGGCGGCTTCGGATGGGGTTGTGCGGGCGGTAGATTTGGCGGTGCCTGTGAACCGAGTCGCTCTGAGCGGATGGCAGCGCAGCGCATCAGCAAGTCGAATGAGTCAACAACATCCCTCACCGGACGGATCAGGGGGACAGGATGCGGGCGGCGGCGGTGGCGAGTTCGATGAGCGGGTAGGGGAAGAAGCCGGCGACCACCATGACGGCGATGAGGGCTCCCGAGAGCAGCCTGAGGGAGGGTGAAAGGACCAGGGGCTTCGGCTCGTCGGCGGGTTCGACCTGGTAGGCGGCCTTGATGAGCAGCAGATAATAATACAGGGATATCAGGACGTTGATCATGGCGATGAGGACCAGCGCGAAGAATCCTTTCTCCATGGCGGCGACGAAGACCAGAAACTTGCTGGTGAACCCGATGGTCGGCGGTATCCCGGCCAGGCTGAAAAGGGATACCATGAGGGCCAGCGCCAGAAGAGGCGACCTCCGGTGCAGCCCCGCCAGGTGCCTGATCTGCAGGTTCTCGCCCTCGGGGCTGATGGCCACCACCACCAGAAACGCCGTGAACTTCATCACCAGGATCGACAGGGCGTAGAATATAGTCGCCGCATAGCCGGCTCCGTTCAGGCTCAGGATGCCGATGAGCACGTACCCCGAATGGGCCATGGTGGAGAAGGCAAAGAGTCGCTTCACATCCTTCTGGGCTATGGCCGCAAGATTCCCCACGGTCATGGAGACAATGGCGAGCCCCACTAGGACATGCACCAGGTAGG
>CAZEOY010000607.1:0-2701 GCA_964513835.1 uncultured Syntrophobacteraceae bacterium | reverse complement strand
AGATCGGACACGTGATGTTCAGACTCATTTCCATTGCTCCTTGATCCGGTCTTCAGTTATTCGCCGAATACTCCATGAGGGCCGCCGTCTCTCCCATGAGCTGATGCCGCTCGAATCGCCTCAGTCCGAAGGGTTTCAATATCGGTGGGCATTCACCCGTAGCCATGAACTCCGCCATGTATTTTCCCGTCACCGTGGACGATTTGAAACCGAAGTAGCCCCAGCCGCAGTCCATGTAGTAGCCTTCAACAGGGTCGTTGCCGTCCATGATGGGGGCCATGTCAGGGGTCATGTCCGCCAGGCCCGCCCAGGTGCGCATGAATTTGAGCCCTTTGAGACACGGCATGAGCTCCGTTATGGCTTCGGCCTGGTGCTTGATGTACTGGGCCGAAGTCCCCGTCGTGTAATTGGGCCAGGGATCCATGTGGGCGCCCGTTGCGATCTCGCCCTTGAGGGTCTGGTTGGCGTAGACATGGTAAGCCCCTGAGGAAACCACGTGGTCCAGGAGCGGTTTGAGGGGCTGGGTCACCATGGCCTGAATGGGCAGGGGGCTGACGGGCAGGGGGAGATCAAGGAATCGGCTGGAGAGAGCAGCCGAGTAGCCGCCGGCGGCATTGAGAACCCGCGGTGTGTGGATCCTCCCCTTGTCGGTTTCCACCCATCCAATCCTGCCACTTCGGACTCCGATGCCCGTCACCTCCGTACCCTGGTGGATGTGAACGCCAAGCCTGGAGGCCCCTTTGGCCAGGCCCCACACTACGGCGTCGTGGCGGACGATCCCACCCGGTGGATGAAACATACCGCCAGTGATGGGATATCGGGGACGGTCCGAAATATCCAGAAGCGGCACCAGCTTCCTGCACTCTTTGGCATCCACCAAGTGGATGTCGATGCCATGATACTGAGCTGAAGCCACCTGGGTCCGCATGGCCTTGAGGGCTGCTTCGCTGTGGGCCAGGTTGAGGTTCCCGCAGTTGTAGAACATGAGGTTGAAGTCGAGCTCCCGGGTCAGGACCGGCCAGAGCTCCAGGGCCTCCCTGTAAAGGGGGAGGTTCTCCTGGGTCCGCTGGTTGGCGCGGACGATGGCCGTATTCCGTCCGGAGCCACCGAAACCAATGTACCGCTTTTCAACGATGGCGACGTTTGTCATCCCGTGTCGCGACGCCAGAAAGTAGGCGGTGGCCAGACCGTGCAACCCGCCGCCGATGATGACGGCGTCGTAGCTCGATTGGAGAGATGGCGTTTTCCAGAGCCGCTTTCTCTTGCCGAACATGATGTCTCCTTGGATTCCCTCCGAATTGGGACTAGAATTTCCTGAATGGAAAAAATCCCTCCAGTCCTTCACACTTCCATCGCCGTGCCTCATGATCCCTGAATCAGGAACTTCCTGCCTCTGAAAGGGTCCCATCCACCCCATCGGGGCGTGCGCCCGGCATCCTTGTTCGGCACGTCGAGGGAATGCACTGAGCAACCTTCGTACCAGAGGCGGGAAATGTGAAGAAGGGATGGTGCAGAGATCAGGAATTACAGGAATAAATAATTACTATGAAGAAAATAACCCGATGTTCTGGAGGGAGGAGAGAAATATCGAGGACAACATTTCCGTGTCCCGGTGGGGCTCGATCCCGTTGGTCGGCACGTTTTTGTTCCAGATCCGCCCCGTTCAAACAATGAACTCCTTCGGGGCCTTGGCCGGCCGGAACAGCGTCTCGAGTAACCCCGGGGAACCGGCAATCCCCGCCCACCCTGTCTTCGTTCATAACCTCACAGAGGCAGGCGCCATTCCCGCACGGAAGCTTCACGCATATCCAGGACGCTCCGCATTCCGTAGAACCAGAAAGAAGAGTTTCGCTCCCGGCCGCTCCCGTCGACCGTCATGACACGAACCACGAAATTGGTTCGTCTTCTGAACCGCGGCAGGACGCGAGCGCCTATTGAGTGACAGGACCCGTCGCCCGGGCTCGTCAGGTCAGAGGGCAGTCAACTTCTGGAGGTACTGACCCAGGGCCATGAGAGGGAAGCAGTTGCGGTAGTTGTGGTAGCGGATGTAAAAATGGTTGGGAAATCCGGTCCCCGTGAAATAGGGCTCATCCCAGGTGCCATCGGATTGCTGGCTGCGGACGAGGTATTGAATTCCCCTCTCCACCTCGTGACTGTCCGCTTCACCTCCCGCCATGAGGCCCATGACGGCCCATGCCGTCTGGGATGCCGTACTGGGTCCCTGCCCGCACAAAGCGGGGTCCCGATAGGAATCGCAGGTCTCGCCCCAGCCTCCGTCGTCATTTTGATGGGCCTTGAGCCACTGAAGGGCCGCCTGGACATAAGGCGCTCCCAGGTCTTCGCCGATGGCTTTCAATCCCCTCAGGACGGACCAGGTGCCGTAGATGTAATTGACGCCCCATCTTCCCCACCAGGAGCCATCGGCCTCCTGGAGCTCTCGGAGGAATTCGATCCCACGGCGGGCCGCCGGATGACTCAGAGGGTGCCCCATGGTACCCATGGCTTCGATCACCCGGGCGCTCACGTCCGCCGTCGGGTAGTCCAGCATGGCCTCGTTGTCGGCAAAAGGGATCCGGTTGAGGATCATCATGGTGTTCTCCTTGTCGAACGCCGCCCATCCGCCATTCAGACATTGCATACTGAGACACCATTTGAGCCCGCAGGACAGGGATTGCTCCACACATTCGCACGGGATGGCCGA
>CAZEOY010000606.1:0-2703 GCA_964513835.1 uncultured Syntrophobacteraceae bacterium | reverse complement strand
TGGCCGTCTGGGGAATGATGTTGGACGCCGTACCCGCATGGAACTGCCCGATGGTGAGAACCGCACTTTCGACGGGGGAGAGGTTGCGGCTGATAATGCTCTGCAGCTGAGTCACCAGGGCCGCCCCGGCGATGATGGGGTCCACACACAGGTGCGGTTGGGCGCCGTGTCCTCCCTTTCCCGTGAGCCGGATGACCAGCGTGTCCGAGGCGGCATTGCTCACGCCCGAAGCAATTCCGATGTGCCCCGTGGGCAGCTCGGGGTGCATGTGGCCCGCGAAAATCGCTTCGATAGGCTCTGAATCAAACACCCCTGTCTGCAGCATGGCCAGCGCTCCGGCTCCTCCCTCCTCGGCCGGCTGAAAAACCAAGAGAACCGTCCCCTTTCCCTTTCGAGGCCACTCCTTCTCCATCAGCGTGCGCGCCACCCCGAGTCCGATGGTGATGTGAGCGTCATGGCCGCAGGCGTGCATCACCCCGTTGACGACAGAGCGATAAGGCACATCGGTGGCCTCCTGAATCGGCAGCGCGTCCATATCCGATCGGAAAGCCACCACCGGCCCGGGCCGGCCGGTTTCGATTCGAGCCACGATCCCCGTTCCGCCAACCCCCGTCCGGACCTCCACCCCCAGATCCCGCAGCACTTGGGCAATCCTTCGGCTGGTCTCGGTCTCCCCATAGCACAGTTCGGGATGCTGGTGGAAACCCCGCCGCAGTTGAACCAGCCAGTCATGCATGGGTGAAAGATCGATACGATTCATGATCCGTTTCTCAGAGCAACCCGAAACCCGCAACCGCCCTACATCGGTATGTTCCCGTGCTTCTTCGGGGGCAGCGCCATGCGCTTGGTCGCCAGAATATCGAAAGCCTCGATGAGCCGGGGCCGTGTCTCCGATGGAACGATCACACCGTCGATGTAGGCGCGTGAGGCCGCGATGTAGGGATTATAGAGCAAATTGCGGTATTCCTCGATCTTTTCCATCCGCTTGGCAGCCGGGTCCGGAGCTTCGTTGATGTCTTTCCGGAAAATGATGTTGGCGGCTCCCTCGGCGCCCATGACCGCAATTTCCGCCGTCGGCCAGGCCAGAACCATGTCGGCCCCCAGGTCCTTGGAGCACATGGCGAGATAGGACCCGCCGTAATCCTTGCGCACGACGAGCGTGACCTTGGGGACGGTGGCTTCGGAATAGCACCACAGGAGCTTGGCTCCATGCCGGATGATGCCGCCCCATTCCTGCTGTTTGCCGGGAAGGTAGCCGGGCACATCGGCAATGGTCAGCATGGGAATGTTGAAGGCATCACAGAAACGGATGAAACGGGTGGCCTTGTCCGAAGAGTCCGTGTCGAGGCATCCGGCCAGCACCTTGGGCTGGTTCGCGATGATTCCGATGGTCCGACCGTTCAGCCTCGAAAACCCCACCAGGATGTTTTGAGCGTAATACTCGTGGACTTCATAGAATTCTCCCCGGTCCACCACCGACCGGATGAGGTCCTTCATGTCATAGGCCCCCATGGGATTGTCGGGGATGATGGAATCCAGGGCCGGGTCCATGCGGGCGGGGCTGTCGCCGTTGGGGACCACAGGCGGGTCCTCCATGTTGTTGTCGGGCAGATAGCTCAGAAGCACCTTCATGCGGTCGATGGCGTCGGCATCGCTTTCGCAAGCGAAATGGGCCACGCCGCTCCGGCTGCTGTGGGTCATGGCCCCGCCCAGCTCTTCCTGGGTGACCACCTCCCCCAGAACGGACTTGATGACGTCAGGCCCCGTAATGAACATATAGCTCGTGTTTTTAACCATATACACGAAATCGGTCATGGCGGGGGAGTAGACTGCACCGCCGGCGCAGGGTCCCATGATGGCCGAAATCTGCGGGACCACGCCGGAGGCAATGGCATTCCGATAGAAGATCTGTCCGTACCCGGAAAGGGCGTCCACTCCCTCCTGGATGCGCGCTCCGCCCGAATCGTTGAAACCGACGAAGGGCTTTCCGGCCTTCAAGGCCAAATCCATTACCTTGCAGATCTTCTTGGAGTGCATCTCACCAAGGGTTCCGGCCCGAGCCGTGAAGTCCTGGGAGAACGCGAAGACCTGCCTTCCATTGACCATCCCATAGCCGGTGATGACCCCGTCGGCTGCGATGTCCAGCTTATCCAGTCCGAAGAGAGTCCCCCGATGCTTGACGAAGATATCGAGCTCGCGGAAACTGCCGGGGTCGAAAAAGTGATCCAACCGCTCACGGGCGGTCAATTTGCCGCGCTCGTGCTGCTGCGCAACCGCTTTGGGGCCACCCATCTGCTTGAGTTTCGACTCGCGTTCCTGGAGCTCCTTGATCTTGTCAGCAACCCTTCCCATCTGCGGTTCTCCTTCGTCTATGTGAATGTGAGCTTATGGTCGGCTGGCGTCCTGCTGCGGATATCCGAGTCATTCTAGCGGTTCAAAAGGGCTTGTCAAGCACTGGATAGTCCATCGACGAATTCGGGATAAGACCCCCTCGCAATAACGCCGTTGCATTTCGATCCCACGTCCATCTCACTCTTATTGTCATGGCACTCGCAACGGCCTTCCAGACCTGGCTGGATCAACGGGACAAGGTTGCCCCAAAGGGGCAGGTGACCGGCATACGCAAATTCCGCGAAAATGTTAGAGGATGTCGAAAAAGGCCTCAGTTTTGCCAATTCGTCATTCCCGCGAAAGCGGGAATCC
>CAZEOY010000605.1:0-2707 GCA_964513835.1 uncultured Syntrophobacteraceae bacterium | reverse complement strand
GTCATCCCGGCAGTCTTCTAGCCGGGATCCAGTTTTTCCCTGATCAGTCTGGATTCCGGCTTGAGAACCGCCGGAATGACGTGGTGTGGGGTTCCGGTCCCTGTCAAACACTTTGATGTGTGCACGTTTGCATAAAAGCGGATTCTGAGGCAAGTGTCCTTCTCATTCCATCTGTATACCCCCCTGTGTCTCCCTTTGCTCACGGGGGGAATATGAACCTGCCCCCCGTTTGCCCCCATCACCCATCACCCATCACCCATCACCCATCACCCATCACCCATCACCCTGAAACCCGAAACCTGAAACCTGAAACCCAGATCAAGCCGCCCGGCTTGACGCTGAGCTGAGCTTCGATCGGAGCTCCGGCTTGAATACGAAGTTCATGTCCATTTTGAGCTCGGAGCTTCCCATGCCGAAGGCAAGCCCCATGAGCTGCGGCAGGTAGAGGATGGAGATGGAGAGATTTTCTCCTTCTCTCCGGGAGATCTTTTTCTGGTAGGCTTCGAGGTTCATCTGGCACATGGGGCAGACCGTGACGATGCAGTCGGCGCCCCTGGCCGCCCGGAGCAGACTGGTCACGGCGTCGAGCGCCGCGTCTTTCTTGGTGGTCATGAGCCCCGCCCCGCAGCATCGGGCGCCCATGGTCCACGGATGGACGTCGGCACCCAGGGCCTGCAGGATGGGCTCCATGGACCGGGGCTCCTCCGGGTCGTCGAACACCCGGTAGGGACGCAGGGCCTGGCAGCCGTAATAAGGGGCAACCCGAATCCCGGATAACGGCTGTTTTACCTGTTTGCCGATCTTTTCAGCCCCCATGTCGGTGGCCAGGACGTCGAGCAGGTGCCGCGACCGGACTCCCCCCTGGTAGCTCAGCCCTTCGACGCTCAGCACCTCGTTAATCTGTTCCAGGAGCCCTTCCTCCTTTCGGATGTGATCCTCGACCTTGCGCAGGTTCAGGTAGCAGGCACTGCAGGGGATCAGCACGTCCATACCTTCCTGTTCGCTCTGCACCTTGGCAAGGTTCCTGGCGGGGAGCGCCATGGAAAGCAGATAGCTCACCGGCTCCGCAGCACTGGCGCCGCAGCACGTCCAATCCACCAGATCCACCAGCTCCGCACCCAGCCGGCGCATGACCGCGCGGATGGATGCATCATATTCCAGAGCCGTCCCCTCCAGCGAGCAGCCGGGATAATAGACGTACTTCATGAGCGCGCCTCCACTTCCTGGACTTTGCGGTAGAGAGCCTCCAGCTTGCCCGGCCCCGAGAAGCTCGGCATCTGCGGCGCAACCTTGCCCTTGGCCATGAGCCTGATCCCCAGCGGCGTGAACGAGAGGGGAGTGATGGGGCTCTTGAGGGCCAGGAAATAGCGCGCCATCATCTCCATTTCCCGCACGCGCCCGTAGCGTCGGATCGTCTCCGTGAAGCTGCGGTAAAACCGCGGGCTCTTCTTCTCCTTGAGAACCCCTTCAGACACGGCCAGCCGCTTGAGAGCCCCCATGGTCTCTGTGAGGGGCAGGCCTCGCGGGCATCGCAGCGTGCAATAGTAGCAGCTGGAGCAGAGCCAGAAGGATTTGCTGCTGAAGATTTCTTCCTTCAGCCCCAATTGCACCATTCGCCAGAGCTCCCGCGGCGTGAGGTCCATGGCGTGCGCATTGACGCAGGATCCCGTACAGGTCCCGCACTGCATGCAGGCGCGCACCTTCGTCCAGATAGGGGCCAGGGTATCCTCTGCATGGGAGGGCGGTGCGACCGCAGCGAATTCATGAACATCGGTTTTCATGGGCATCCACTCCTTCGGATTGAGCAAAACCATTCTCGCGCAGAGACGCAGAGGGAAACGACACTTCACACGATAAACTCCAGGGCCGCATCGAGCATGGACATGACCTGCTGGTCCCGGTAGCCGCGGAGAACGGATGCGCTGTTGGGGCAGACCGCGGCACACGACCCGCACCCCTGGCACATGAGCTCATTCACGACGATCTGCTCATCTTCCTCATCCCGGTAGCGGGCACCGTACGGGCAGGCTCCGATGCAGCGTTCGCAGAGCGAGCACAGTGCTTGGCGCACCTCTGCCGTGACGCTGCTTCCCGCCAGCCTCTGATGGCTGATAACGGAGAGCGCGCGCTCGGCGGCCGCCTCGGCCATGGCCACCGACTCCTCGATGGAGCGCGGGGAATGGGCCAGGCCTGCTATCATGATTCCTTCCTTGAGGCACTCCACCGGCCGCCATTTGGACTCGGCCTCCTGGAAAAAGCCGTCCACATTCCGGTCGACGCCGAAAATCCCCGCCAGCTTTTCAGTGGTGGATGAGGGAACAATCCCCGTGCTGAGCACCACCAGGTCGGGATTCAGGGTGATTTCGCGTCCCAGGATGGGATCCGTCACGGTGATGGATGATTTCTCCTCCCCGCCCGTTACCATGGGCTTGGCGTCGGTCGTGTACTGGATGAAAATGACCCCCGCCTTGCGGGCCTGGGTGTAGGCGCTCTCCATGAACCCGTAGCTCATCAGGTCGCGGTAGAGGATCACCACATCCAGGTCCGGGTTCTTCTCCTTGAGAAAGAGGGCATTCTTGAGGGCCGACGCGCAGCAGACCCGACTGCAGTAGTTCCTTTCCCCTTCGCGCGATTCGACGCACTGGATCATGGCGACCATCTGCAGGTTTTCGGGCTTGACAGTTCCGGAGTGGAGCAGGATCTCCAA
>CAZEOY010000604.1:0-2716 GCA_964513835.1 uncultured Syntrophobacteraceae bacterium | reverse complement strand
CGGTGTGAAATAGGTCCGGGTGAACGGGACTGAGCCTGGGACAGAACATTGGATAAGGAGGGAGAATGCTCGAGCAGGCTTTTCTGACTATCAACGAATGGATGTCGGGCGGATTGCTTGTCGCCGCCGTGGGCTGTTTCTTCTGGGGAATGGTGAGCGTGGCCTTCAGCCCCTGCCATATCGCATCGATCCCCCTCATCGTGGGCTACGTGGCAGGCCAGGAAAGGGCGCTCAAGGCCAGGGATGCCGCCTACTACGCCGTGGTTTTCAGCATCGGGCTTTTCATCAGCATTGCTCTGGTCGGTATCATCTGCTCGCTGCTGGGCCGCATGCTGGGTGAGGTCGGCCCCTACTGGACCATCCTCGTCGGGGCGATCCTCATCTGGGTGGCGCTGGACATGTGGGGAGTGTCCCACTGCTCCATGTCCGGGAGCCTCATGGGACGGATCAAGGTCAAGGGCATGATCGGCGCCCTGGTGCTCGGCCTGGCCTATGGGATTCTTTCAGGCTCCTGCACCTTCGGGTTCATCGCCCCGATCCTCGCCATCATCACCATTCAGCAGAAGATCCTGATCGGAATCGTCTACATCGTGCTTTTCGGGATCGGCCACTGCATCCCCATCGCCGTAGCGGGGAGCTCCACAGCCACAGTCAGAAAACTGCTGGAAAACAGCTCCTTCCACGAGGGCAGCCAGTGGTTCAGAAAGTGCGCCGGGGCGGCCATCGCACTGCTGGGCCTCTATTTTGTCGTGAGGCCCTTTGTGGGCATTTCTTGAACGATGTTACCTCAGCAGAAGCACACTCTGAAAGGGTCGCCTCCGAATGGAGCGTGAGATTTCGGCCGGCCTGAAGGGCCGCCCAGCCTATGGAGGATAGGGGAGCATGCGTCGCAGTGTTTTCAACCATCAACGGCGGCCGAAGGCCTGGGTGATAGGGTTTTTGGCTGCGTGTCTGTATTGGGGAGTGCCGTCGGCAAGCCTTCCCCAGAACAAGCCATCGGTTTCGTCCAATGTCCTGGTGGGGCCGTCCATTTTCATGCCCGAGACCAAATATGATTTCGGCGAAGTCAACGAGGGTGTCGAGGTCTCACATGAGTTCATCGTGGAGAACAAAGGCAATAAGGACCTTGCGATCACCAAGGTGAGCCCTGACTGAGGTTGCACCGTCGCCCATTTTGATCGGGTGGTCCCTCCCGGCGGGAAGGGAAAGGTCCGTTTGGAGCTCAACCTTACGGGGTATAAGGGCAGAGTGAGCAAGACATCCACGCTCGAGTGCAACGATCCCAGTGAACAGCGCTGGAAGCTGGTGATGCACGGAACCGTGAAGACCTTCATAGAAGTCAGCCCGAGCAACACCGTCATTTTTCGGGGAAGAGCCGAGAAGCTTGAGCCCAAGACCATCGAGCTGGCGGCCAGTTCCCTCCCCTTTCACATCACAGGCATCCAGAGCAAGCTGGACGGTCGCGTTGCCCATGAGCTCGAAACCGTCGAAGAAGGGATGCGATATCGCCTGAAATTGTCCAACCTCCTTAAGGAGGGCGAATACAGCGACTCACTGTGGCTTCATACCGATCTGCCCCAGAAGCCCTATATCATGATCCGAATCAACGGGTCTGTGGAAGGGGAGATCAGTGTCAACCCCAAGACCCTGTTCATCGGAAGGATGTCGGCCCGGCAGCCTTTGAGATCGGCCAGCGTGCTGGTGATCGGCAACACCGGCAAACCCTTCAAAATCACCAGGCTCACCTATGATGAGACATTCATCGCGGTTGCCCAGCACTCCCTTGCAGACAAGAACGGTTATAGGCTCGAGATTATGCCAAAGCTCGAAAATCTGTCCCCCGGCACCCGACAGAAAACCGTGCTCTCCGTCGAAACGGATCTCAATCCCGGAGGCAAACAGGAGGTTACGATCCAGGTCATGAGCTCAGAGTGATGAATCCCCTTGAAGGCCGGCTGATGTTCCAAAATCCTGCTGATAATGCCCATCGGGGGAACAAGACGCCTCGCTCGACGGTCTTCTCATAGGGCGGCCATGCCCTGCCGAGGAGCAGGCAGGCGGACAGATCGAACAGCCGGGCTTCAAAACGCCCATGGGCGACGGGGGGTGACGGGCGCCTTCAACGGAGTGAACGGGAACGGGGCACTCCTGAAGGCAAAGGCGGGAAATGGGAATTCTGCGGAATTCGCGTCAAAGCCGGAAGCCGTTAATCTTCTTCAAGGATTGACCCGGCACGGCCCCCCGGCACAAAAGTCCAGTCCAGAAGCCGCTTGAGCCATACCGCGATGCCGGCCAGGATCACGCGCGGAATGGTGATCCACATGACCGGGACACCAATGGCCACAAAGAGCAGGGTGTCTTCCAGCAGGGAATGGGAGATGCCGATGTGGTAATTCAGGATATCGGCGTTTTTGGCGGAGAGCTCACCGCGCTCCACCTGATCGATGATCACGCCGGCCCCGTAGGCCAGTCCCAAGGTGTTGGCCACGATCCACAAAAAAGCCGCCTGATGGGGGATGCCCAGGACCATCAGAGGGTACTTGAGGATGCCGGTGAGCAGGCGGATGACGCCGAATTCCTGAAGAACACGCTGCAGAATCATCAAGAGCGTGATCAGAAAGACAATCTTGATGCACAAATAGGATATGCCGGCCAGCCAGTCCATCAGCTCGCTGCCCCAGTCGACTGCGACCACTGATTTCGTTGCGGCCGCCAT
>CAZEOY010000603.1:0-2718 GCA_964513835.1 uncultured Syntrophobacteraceae bacterium | reverse complement strand
GTTTCGAACCGCCGACTTCTACCGCGTCAAGGTAGCGCTCTCCCACTGAGCTACGTGCCTACACGTTGGGTGCATCTATAACGGTCTCCCCAGAGCCTGTCAAGAAAAATGCACGCTCCGGGGCCCCTGCTTCAGCGCCAGCGATGCCTGTAGAATGAGCAGGAGCGCGGGCTCTCTCCGATGCCCCCTCCGAGAGGACTCCATTCCCCCGGAGGACAGCCGCCGGATCACGTGGAAGGCACAAGGATTGTCACCTCCTCAACTCAATGGTTGCGCAATTCATGATTCCGACGCTGTCCCTCCAGCAGAGAAGTGCCGGCCACAACATACTGTACACCGCTCACGATAGAGAGCCCAGCCGTAAGCAGAAACAGAAATATATACACCCATTGAGGTAACGTCAGCAGATCGGATGCCAGAATCGCCAAAACCGTCAGCAACTGGATCAATGTCGTTGCCTTGCTGCTGGCAGAGGGCTTCATTTCCACAGGAATTTCGTGGAACTTCAAGGTAGCGATGCCCATGACAATCATCAGGTCGCGGCTCACCGTGATAATCACCAGCCAGTTGGGCACCTTGGAAAGCCAGGCCAGCAATATGAAACTGCTCACGAGAAGGAGCTTGTCTGCAAGGGGGTCCAGATAAGCCCCAAGCCTGCTCTTCTGATTCAGCAGTCGAGCCAGGAGGCCATCCAGACCATCTGTCATACCGGCAATGAAAAAGACGACGAGGGCTTGGTTCAATTTATGGTCGAGCAGGAACCAAATGAGCAACGGAGTGAGGAAGATCCGCATGAGGGTAAGAAAGTTGGGAATTGTCATCGCGTACCGTCCCTACTGCGTATCCCCCGGGTTGCTGAAAATCACGGTCATGGACCGACCGTCTTCAGAGAAATCCTTTATCTGGACTGTTGGACCTCCGGGAGAAATCTCCCTGCCGTCGAGCGCCTTCCTCACAGAACGCCCGTCCATTCCCTCAACCTGAACCGTGATCTGGTCCACTCCCATCTCAAAGCCGGACGTTTTGGCGTCCTTGAACAAACCTTCGATCTCCTTTCGGACGATCTCCCAACCACTTTGGGGATGCGAGCCGCGTAAGGTCAGCGTCCAGCTCTCCAGGCGTCGACCGCTTTGCGACGCGCCCTCTTTGGCCTCCGCTTCCCGCTCGCGCGAAAGAATCCGATCGATGGCCGGCACTATCGACGCCGCAAGATAGAATATCCCCTCATCCAAGGACCGGGGCTCGAGAGCACGTTCCTCAGCGATCTCACTTTCGGCGGCCCCAGTGGAAACATCCACAATCTGCAAAGAAGCCAGAAGCTTCTGATTTCCCGGCTGTGAGGGATCGAGCCAGCATTTCCCAATCGCAGCCTTGGCCAGCCCTGTCCCGCGAGCCACGGCCAGTGCCTGCTCCATTTGCACGTTTCCCAGCCTGTCCACCTGGAGCGACTGAACCGGTGCAAATCTCAACGTCCAATCCAGATTCCTGGAATGCTCCAGAATGTTGCCGGCGAGACGCGGCGTCTCACTCTCCGCCGCATCCTCGGGCAGATCCCACTTCTCCTCCCAGTTCTCAGCCACCGCCCACAGCACCGCCGGCTTTGCCCCCGCCACCTCGCGGGTGTCCCGTCCCTCCTCGGAATTCTGAGGCGGTCTCAAGATGTTTCGGGCAGCCTTGTCCTGTAACATCTCCGCCACTCTGGACTGAGCTGGAGGCGGAACCTGAAATCCGTATTCGCGGAGGTCCTGCAACAGAATCTCCTTGGAGACAGTCACCTGTCCAGTCACCCGATAGAGACCCTTCGCAAGCCCCTCTGATGCCAATTGATATCCGGCGACATACTTCTCCTTGTTCGACAGCACCCTCTCCTGGATGACCCCAAAAAGGCTCTGAGTGCTGGCAGGGCCCAACACACCGGCAACAGCCTGGAGAACACCGCTTGATGTCAGATCCTGAATCGCCTCCTCCTGGCTTCTCGAAAGGTTGTCCGGATAATACATGGCCTGCCCCTGAACAAAGTACACTTCCGTCTTCTGAGGTGCCTGTGCCCAAGCTGAGGTGAGTGCCAGACCGATCATGACGAACACGCTCATTGCGACGAAAACCACATCTCGATCGGTCCGGGGCTCAACCGGGCATTTCCCCACTCGCCCGCAGCCCCGCATCATTCGGGCATGGCTTGGTTGCATGGCTTTTCTCCTTCCTCCCGGGGGGGAGTCGAGAACCGATGGAGAGATCCAACCCCCGGGTGGCAATCGTCCAAAGATGGCTCTTCGCATCATAGATGGTGAGTCAAATGAGAGTCTCTCCCCCGCCGAGCTCCATCCCCTGAAATCCGAGACATCTGCAATGGTTACTGTCTTCCCATATCGGTATGTTCTTTGGTATCATAGTCTTGGATCTAACGAAAGGAGATTCAACTGAGAAGCCGGCCGGAGCATTGCACCCTACAGCACCACCTCGTAAAGCCTGCTCAGATTCATTACCTTCGCTTCATTCTTGAGGCTTACGAGGGGGTTGCGACCATGACGACCAGGGACGCCGCGCTGGGTTGGATACAGCTCAACATCGCACCGGGGAATGAGGCTTTGGTCCATCAGGTCCTGGCATGTGAAAGCAAGAGGCTCGGGCTGCGGCCTCTGGCCCCCACAAGCGCTGAGTAGCCGGCTGGGGGCGAACTGCCGCTCAACGGGTTTTCACGTTCGTCATCAGAAGAAC
>CAZEOY010000602.1:0-2720 GCA_964513835.1 uncultured Syntrophobacteraceae bacterium | reverse complement strand
ACGGCGATCCCAAAGTGAGCAATGTCATGATCGATACGTCGACACGGCGCGCCGTCAGCATTGTGGACCTGGATACCGTGAAGCCGGGACTGGTTCACTATGACGTCGGAGATTTTCTCCGCTCATGCTGCAATCCCATGGGAGGGGAAGCGAGGGACTGGCGGGCCGTCACTTTCCATCCCGGTTTGTGTCGCGCGGCTCTCCAGGGTTATCTCGAGTGGGCCGGGAGCTTCCTCACACCGATCGATGTCGACTATCTCTACGATGCGGTACGACTCATCGCCTTCGAGCTGGGCGTGCGATTCCTGACGGATCACCTGGAAGGAAACGTCTATTTCAAGGCGGCCCACCGAAATCATAATCTGGCCAGGGCGCTCGTCCAGTTCAGGCTGACTGAAAGCATCGAGCTTCAGGAGGCGACAATTCGGGGGATCGTCGAGGAGCTGCGATGAACGCTGGGAGCTTTCGGCTGATTCCCTTTATATTTTGACTTGAGCTCACGGGGTTCCGGCCAGGAGGGCGCCAGGGCCAAGGGAAGCTTGCCCATGCGGGCTTCCTCGGTCATGGGCAAGCGTCACTTAACCTTTCTATTCTAACCCTGCTCCCCGTCGGAAGGTCTCGGAAAGCTCTCAAGGTGCGGCTTCATGGTCTTGCCAAGCCAGGGGCGCCGCCCCGCCGCACCGCCACGACAGCGGCTCCGATCTTCCCGAGAAAGGCACGGCCGTTGGCCAAGGATACCAGGCCCGATCGGTCGATGAGCGCTTTGAGCTCCGCGCTCACATCGGTGAAATAGGTGGGCGAGCCGAAGATCATGGCATCGGCCTCCAGGAGCTTCTCCATGCAGTCATTGAAGATGTCATCTTTCACCGAGCATTGACGATCCTTGTTTTCGAAGCACTTGTAACAGGCGATGCATCCCCGGATTTTGCGAGCGCCCACCTGGATGAATTCGGTCTCCCAGCCAGCACCATCGAGGGCCTCCAGCACCTTGCGCAATAGGATTTCCGTGTTTCCGCCCTTTCTGGGACTCCCGTTGACGGCTACTGCCTTCATGATTTCCTCCATCAGTTGAAACCCTAACCCGGTTCCCCCGTCACCTGCGCCAGAATTCGGGCACAAAGAGCACGATGACGGTGTAGATCTCCAGTCGTCCAAGCAGCATACACAGGGTGAGCAGCAGCTTGGCAAGGTCCGGAAGGTGTGCGTAGTTGTCGGCCGGTCCCACTTCTCCCAAGCCGGGGCCGATATTGCCGATGGTGGCCGCCACGGCTGCAAATGAGGTGACCACGTCGACCCCCATGCCTGCCATGATAAACGCCGATACGATGAAAAGTCCCAGGTAGAGGATGAAGAATCCCCAGACGCTGCGTGCAATGTCATCCGAGACCACGCGCCCGCCCAGCTTCAAGTGTTTAACGGAGCGCGGGTGAATGAGGTGAATGAGCTCGATATGCACGTGCTTGAGAAGCACCATGATGCGCATGCACTTCATGCCGCCGCCAGTGGACCCGGCGCTGGCGCCCAAAAACATGCAGAAAAGCAAGATGGCCTGGGGCAGCGGCGGCCACAGTTCATAGTCCGCTGTTGCATAACCCGTTGTGGTGATAATGGAAACCACCTGAAAAGCCGAGTATCGCAGGGCATCCGCCAGGTTGTCGTAGGTGCTTCCGTAAACGCTCACTGCCGAAACGACAGTAAAAACCACAACCAAAGCAAGGAAGAATCGGAATTCCGCGTCCCGCCACAGCGCCGAAGGTTTGCCCAGCAGAACCAGGTAATGAAGGGCGAAGTTCACGCCTGCAATGAACATGAAAACGGTGATCACAATCTCGATGTAAGCACTGCCGTAATGCCCGATCGAAGCGTTCTTGGTGGAAAAACCACCCGTGGCCATGGTTCCGAAAGTGTGGCAGAGTGCCTCAAAGAGGTCCATTCCCCCCAGCATCAGGAGGATGGTTTCGATGAGCGTGAAAAGGAAGTAGACTTTCCAGAGAATGAGCGCCGTGTCGCGTATGCGGGGTCTGAGCTTGTCCGGCACCGGACCGGGCACTTCTGCCTTGTAGAGCTGCATGCCACCCACTCCCAGGAAAGGCAGAATCGCAAGCGAGAATACGATAATCCCCATGCCCCCGAGCCAGTGAGTGAGGCTGCGCCACATCAGGATCCCCCGGGGAACCACTTCGATATTGGTCAGCACCGATGCTCCTGTGGTGGTGAAACCTGACACGGACTCGAAAAACGCGTCCACGAAGGATTCGAAGGTTCCCGCAAAATAGAAGGGGAGGGCGCCCACGATGCCGGCCCCGATCCAACCGAGAGTGACGATCGCCATGCCCTCCCGGTGGGAGACCACCGAGACCTTCTCAGACCGGAAAGTGACGAAGAGAGCTGCTCCCAGGCCAAGAGTCAGCAGGAGTGTCTTCAAGAGGGCGGGCAGGCTGAGACCCTGGTGCGCAATCGAAAAGGCGATAGGCAGCAGCAGGGTGAGCCCGAGGCAGAAGATGAGGGCCCCGATGGATCGCAGCACGTAACGCCATCGCATCTAGAAGTACTCCAGCTTCACCATGAGCTCGCGCTCCACCTTGGGAATGGCCTTCCGTGTGGCCAGGATGATGACCCGGTCCTGGGGCTCGATGACCGTGTCGCCGCTCGGAATCATACTTTCCCCGCCCCGAAGCGCGGCAAGGTGTAGTCGGCAATGACGAGATGCCAGCCTCCCC
>CAZEOY010000601.1:0-2743 GCA_964513835.1 uncultured Syntrophobacteraceae bacterium | reverse complement strand
AAATCCCCTTCATGGCAAGCCCCGGCACCTCTCCGATGAGATCAGCCAGCGGCCGGGTCCTCTGGTCGTTGTAGACCAGGTTCTGGTAAATCTCGTCAGAGATGAGGAAAAGGTCGAACTCGCGGGCGATGGCGATGATCTCACGCAGGATCTCTTCGGGGTAGACGGCCCCCGTGGGGTTGTCCGGGTTGATGATGAGAATGCCGGCTACGGATGGATTGTACTGTACTCGCCTGCGCAGCTCACGGAGATCGGGGTACCAGTGATTCTGCGGGTCCAGCGGATAAGTCACCGGGGGCTGACCTGCGTGGGCTGCCTCGGATGAGGAATGAGTTGTGTACGTGGGCGAGGGGGTGATGACTCGGGCAGTGCTTCGGAGGAGCCCGTAGATCTTGGTGATGGCTTCCCCGAGGCCGTTGAAGAAGACGATGTCATCGGGGGAGATGTGAACGCCGCCGTTCCGGTTCCGGTGGGCTGCAAGGAACTCCCGGGTTTCCAGAATGCCCTGGGTGTGGCAGTATCCATACGAGCAATCCTCCATGGCGAGCTCCGCTACGATGCTTTTCATCCATTGGGGGATCTTTTCGCCCTTGGCCACCGGGTCCCCGATGTTCTCCAGGTTCACCTTGATGCCCAACTGCTGCAGCTTTTCGACCACTCGGATGATGTTTCTGATTTCGTACGTCAGTTTGCCGGCCCCCATGTGTACGATGTCGGTTCTCATTTTCTCCCTGGCCTTCCCTTCCATTCTGTTGATTTGTTGCACGAACCCTCGGGCCTGAAACAAAAAGGGCCGCGAGTGGTTCGCAGCCCTTAAAGGAAAAGAGCTGCGGTGCACGCCCGCAGCCCTGAGTATTCAATCCTGGAGGATCAGACCCTCACCTCTCCCTCAGACCCGCGGGCAGTAGGGCCGCCGCCGCTGCCGCCGCGACTGCTGCCGCTGCGGTGTTGCTGGCGCAATAATCTCTACTGACTGCGAAACCGGGAGAAGCCATGACCTTCCTGATAACCTTGAGCATCTTGAAAAAAGCACCCTGTTCGAGTGAGGCGAATACTAACCGAAGCCAATCTCTGCTGTCACGAAAAAAATCGGTGTCATGGCGGATCGACATGAAAAAAACCTATTTGAGACCTCATGCCGTACTATGCCGAGACCCCATGAGGCCTGTGTTGCTGCTTTCCTGAGAACGCTCCAGGATCGTTTTCTTCCCGGCCCGCATCGATGTAGTGGAGGGTGGCTCCGACGGGGGCGAACGACAGGAACAGAATATTTGCAAGCGGAACGAGGAAGCAAAGCCCGAAGCCCAGGTGAAAGAAGAGATTCGCCTTCAGAAACCTCAAGCGAGCCTTGAAGGGCATGAACTGGCGCGCCGGGATGATGTCCGTATTGTCCCATGCCAGGAACACAGCCGAAGCCATGGATGAGAGAATCGCGATGATGGGTCCGAGGGGTGTCAGCCAGCCGAAGATCATGAGCAGCATGCTCAGGAAGATGGGGAGAATGGAGCGAGGGATTTCTTGTGCGATGAGGTAAAGAAACTGCCGCGCGATGGACATATTCAAGGGTTGGGTGACCGCCCCGGTGATCATCCTTTCGGTCGTTCGCGACATCACATCCATGATGACCGCTCCGAAGAGAATCTGACCCGCCAGGTATGAGAGAAGAGAGGAAGCCGCCACCATGGCCAGGGCCAGGAACCATGAAAACAGGTGCCACATCCACCTGAGCCAGAGGCTCTCGGGCCTGGTCCAGATCATGCCCGACCATTCGTCATGATAGGCCAGGACGAATCCCGCGATGAGGACAGCCAGGACCACCATGACCAGAAACCGCAGGAGCCCCAGAATCAGAAGTCGCGGCGTTCTGATCCCCAGCCACAATCCCCGGAAGTTGTAGATGATTCCGCTGAGCATCAGCATCACCTCCCATCCGCTTCAACCCCAAGCGCTTGACAGTACGATTCAGTGAACTCCTTCGGGCAGTGCCGCCGGTTCACCCCGGTGGGTTTTCATCAGAAAGGTCAACGGGACCAGTGCGGCCGTGAGCCAGGCGAAAAGCCAGAAGACATCGTTGAATGCCAGCATGTTCGCCTGCCTCAGCACTTCGCGATAAATGCCGGCCAGGAGCAGCTTCGAGCTCATAACCCCTTCTGCAAGTCCCGGCGCGGCCTGGGTGATTTGAGCGGCATACTCCCGGAGGGCCGGGTTGAATGGGGTGACATGCTCCACGAGAAAGTTCTGGTGGAGCTGGGATCGCTGCGACAGGAGCGTCGCACTCACGGCCACTCCAAAACTCCCCCCCAGATTCCTTAAGAGATTGAAGATTCCAGACGCGTTTCCCATCTGTTCCCTGGGGATGTTCACATAGGTTGAGCCGGCCAGCGGAACAAAAAAGAGCCCGATGCCGAAACCCTGGATGAACCGTGGCAGCGCAATGGAGGTGAAGTCGGCGCTCAGGTTCAACCCGCCCATGAGCCACAAGGAGTAGGCCATGGTGAAGAGCCCCACGGAGAGCAGCGTTTTGGGCCGAACGCCTATCTTCATGAGGATGCCGGCAATGGGCATGATGAAAAGGCTCGCGATGCCCCCGGGTCCCAGGACATATCCCGCCCAGACCGCCGTGTAGCCCATGAGCGTCTGGGCATAGAGAGGCAGCAGCACAAAGCCACCGAACAGGCAGAAGAAGCCCATGAACATGATGATGTTTCCGGTGGTGACAGTCCGGTCCCGAAAGACCCTCAGG
>CAZEOY010000600.1:1958-2745 GCA_964513835.1 uncultured Syntrophobacteraceae bacterium | reverse complement strand
GCTCAGGTCCACGAAATAGCGGCCCGGAAAGGTCCCTTCCACGAGGGGCGAAAAACGACCCAACTCGGTGATCACTTTCCGGTGCTGCTCCCGGTAGAAGCGAAGATCCGGGGGCAGAGCCGTCAGCCTCCGGCACAGACGCCTGGCCTGGCTGAGGGGCATCCCTTCCCGGAGCCCTTCGGCGCGCGCCACGGCGTTGACGCCCTGGATCACCGCCCGTGCGCCCCATTCGGAAAGGGTGAGAGGACGCTTCTTGAGCTCCGGGCGCCGGAGCTCCTCCAGGGTGGCATAGAAATTCGGGATGTCCAGATGGGCAATGTCGCGCACCATGACGCTCCTCCAAGTTTATGGCGTTTCTTGAAATTCTCGCGCAGAGATGCGGAGACCCAGAGAAAACAAACCTCCTTCGAAACCCTCGGAGTAACTCCTGCCCTCAACCAGACACCAGAAACTAGAAACGCCGATAATGCCGCAGCAGTCCCACCACCGCTCCCACGATCTCCACGTCATCGGGACGCACCCGGATCGGCTCCATGGCGCTGTTGGCAGGCCGCAGCTCGATCACTTCCCCCGGCTGCCGATAGAACTTCTTGACCGTCGCCTCACCCCGAACGAGGGCCACCACGGTCTGGCCATTTTCCGCGTGGGACTGCCGGGCGATGATCAGAATATCGCCTTCCCGAATGCCTTCCTCGACCATGGAATCCCCCCGGACCCGCAGAGCGAAATTGCTGCCGTTGCTGAGGAAACTCTCGGGAACCTCGATGGATTCCGGCACCTCGATGGC
>CAZEOY010000600.1:0-1948 GCA_964513835.1 uncultured Syntrophobacteraceae bacterium | reverse complement strand
CTCGATGGGAGTTCCGGCTGCAACGATTCCCAGAAAGGGGCTGGAAGCACTTCCGGGTCGCACGGGGAGTAGCTCCAGGGCCCGCTTCCGGTTGTTCCAGGGGCTCTGGAGATAGCCCCGCTGCTCCAACTGCTTCAGATGCTTGGATACGGCGTTCAGGGACCGGAACCCCAGGTGGTTTCGAATCTCCTCGTAAGAGGGGGCGGTTCCGTTCCGCCGCATGTAGTCCTGAACAAACCGGTAGACGCGCTGCTGGGCTGGAGTCAGAGGAGGCATGAGATTCCTTTCTTCATATCTTTTGATCGAATGGCCGGCCTTCGCCCCGTGACGGCCGGAGACAGGGCAGGGGTCTCTTTCATGCTTCAACAGCAAGATAGGTGAATAAAAGGTGAAAGTCAAGGAGCTATGATTTGAAACCAGGGGGGCGTTATCTTTGCCAAAGGGCTGAAAGCTGGTCGTGCCAGGCAGTACAGCCGGGTCCAAATGACTGCCCAGATCAGCTGGCTCTCGAGCTTGCTGGATCCCGAGCTCCAGCTTGGGAACCAGCAAGCGAGCAACCGGTTAAAGAATTGCGCCCGGCGAATTGCGCATGGCAGTATTAGGCTCTAGTAGAAAACCAGCCCGACGGTGATCCTCTTCATTGGTTCGGGTGGCCCGAAGGGCCATGAGGGGCTGCTGCCCACATGCCGCGAACAAGCTCATGGGGCCGCGCAGCCCCCCGCCGCTCACGGCTCGGCCCAGATGCCCACATCATCGTCGGGCTCGCTGGAGGTGACGGGCGGGGGCTCGCCCGAGAGACCCAGGCAGAAGGCCAGGGCATTCTTGCCGAGATCATTGACAAAATACCCTCCCTCCAGGAGAGCGAAGCAGCGGCAGCCCGTCTTGTTTTCAGCTGCTTGTCGGATGAGGTAACCGAGATAATGAAAATCCTCGGTCTCGAGCAAGCCGCCCCAGTCGCGCACATACAGATCGAACCCCGCTGAGACCGCAATGATGTCCGTGGGCCCCAGCCATCGCAATTTCAGCTCCAGAAGCCCCAAATACCGCTCCCGCGACCTGGCGCGGACCTCAATGAAATCCACGGCGGGATTGTCCCGAAAAATGGCCTCGGTGCCATCTCCGTGGTGCATGTCAAAGTCGATGACGACCGCACGCCGGACCCTGCCGGTTTGCAGAAGAGAACTGACCGCCACCGCCATGTTGTTGAAAAAGCAGAAGCCGCTGTACGATGAACGTTTGGCGTGGTGGCCCGGCGGACGGATGGCCGCGAACGACGGAGTTCCTTCCATAGCCAGGCGTGCCGCACAGAGGGCTCCACCCGCCGACAGAAGAGCCGTGCGGTAGACCTCCGGACCTTCCCCCTGGACCGCCTCCAGATGCTCGCGGGTATGCACGCGGAGAATATCCTCTGTGGAGGCAGCCTCAGGGATTACGGCTTCAAAGTGGTCTTTGAGCCGCCGAAGGATTGCCTTGACGCGCAAAGGGCTTTCGGCTGCCGAAGTGAAGTAATCCGTCAGATAGTCGTCGTGGAAGACAATCTTGAGCATACTGCCGATCCCCCCCCGGTCCTTTCACATTTGCAGTCAAATCACGTCAATATGTTGGGATCTCAGGAGGCGGGGGCGGGAGTCTCTTCGCCCTTCTCACGCGCCTGAACCATGCCCCGGATGGTTTCGGCGAGAGAGTGGTAGAGGGCAAGAGCGTCTTTCTTTTCCCCGTACCCCTTATCCGCGTGAATGAACACCGGTTGTCCCGTCCCGTACTTGAGCTTGGATGAGACCACCACGTACGGGATGTGCCTCGATTTATCCAGGTCATGCACCAGACCGATGAAGTGTCCCCGAATGAGGATCAGGTCCGGAGCCTTCCGCTTCTCATGCATGTGGTAGGCGAAAAATTCCTCACGCGGGAACTGGTGGATGCGGACCTTGATCCCGTGCTGCTCACA
>CAZEOY010000599.1:0-2747 GCA_964513835.1 uncultured Syntrophobacteraceae bacterium | reverse complement strand
CCCGAGTGTGATTCCACTCAGTACCAGGAATGTCACAAAAGGGATTGCTTTATTCGAGTATACGGTCGGCACGGTGGTGTGGATGAAGTTGGAGTCCACAGCAACAGGCTGGTGGTTCAGCCTGGGTCATGACCCTTTGTTTATATTCGTCGAGGGTCGGCAGAGTCAATCGACGGATTGGCCACCCGTGACTGACATGAGCAGACTTTGGAGGCTGGGCGGCGACGTGCAGGAGGAAGCGCTTCCAGCCGGCAACCTGTGCCTCCCTCACGGGCAGGCTTCCCCCTGGGACGAATCAGCCTGTCACCGGCTGACCCAGAGCGTCGAGCTCTCCAGCGTCCTCAGTAGCTCCAGACTTTGGGATCCCATGAAGGGGTTGCGGGATGGCCGATCATATCCGCTGCCCCTCCGTCCGACAGCAACCACTGCGAATCCCCCCGCACTCGCCTCTCTGCGAATGGATTTGGCCACGTCGGATTCCTGGATAACCCGTGTCCTGATGCGTTCTCCCTCCATCTCACTCTGCAGCAGTTTTTGCCTGGCAGCTTCAAGAAATGCTTGTACATCCCCGCCGCTCCCATCGTCCACATGGAAGAGGGTGACTGCCTGACGGTCTTCTCTGCCCACCATGAACCCCACGTGCTCAGCCATTTTCATGGCGGGCTCGGATCCGTCAATACAGAGCAGCACATTGCTGAGCCCGCGCTCAGGGCGTCTGCAAATCCAGAGCGGAAAGTCGAGATCCAGGTCCATGGTCGCTTCAGAAAACCATGGGTGAAAGGCCTTCTCCAAGATAGAATAACCGCGGCGGCCAAGAACCAACGCATCATAGCTCCCCTGCTTTGCTTCCAGGACCATGTCCCCGATCATCCCGTAGTGCTTGGGTATCAACCGGCTGCTGATCTGGTGGGCTGCAAAATCCTCATTCCGGAGGATTTGCTTGCTTCTCTCGATCGCCGCCTGCCCCTTCCTGGTGTACAATTCGGTCAGAGCCTGATCCATTTCGTGCACCCGCAGGGTTTCCTTGGCATCCATGGACTCGAATTGGGGGGCTACGTGGAGGAGGGTCAGCTTCATATCCCTCTTGTTTCTGAAAAATGTGCTGACAAAGCGCACCCCATAGAGGAAATCCGGATCGTCGCCGACTGTGATCAAGAGCTTTCTTTCCATCATCGCTGCTCCGAAGCTCTATAAAGAACGGTTCGCACTCGTCACGGCATTTGCGAGTTCCCGGGCTCAGCCCCCTCATCCTCGGCACCCGGCACCCAGCTGGACAGCTCCTCGAGACAGGGCTGTATCCCCGATAGGGCAATGGACAGACATCCCATGATGCTTCTGAATCCCGCGGGCGTCATGCCCAAATTCCAGGCCGCGAGAGATTCGAACATGGATTTGGCGTCGTTGATCTCACCCATGACCGGGATCAGGAGTTCTTCGATGAACAGGATCTTCTCCGTGTAGACTCTGCAATGGTTGACCTCATTCCAGGCTTTTTCCAGTCTTTTGGACAGGGACTCATCGAACATCCCCTCCTCCATGCCCTGCCGACATTTCTCGAGGAGGGTCGCAGCATTGCAGAGATGCTCGATGGCGGCAAAGAGGTTCTCGGGCGTCATCGCGTGCGGAGGCTCAATCTCACGAAGAATGGCGAACTGGTCCAGGAGCATGACGGAATCTCCGGTTTGACGGCTTGCAGTGATCCGCTAAGGGAAGGCGGGGGAATCCACCGGTGGAGAACTCCAAATCATCCCCCACCGGCTGAGGTGAGTCCGCTGGCTTCGAACTGATCCAGCGCCTCCAGAGCCTCGCATCCGTAAACCATGGCGGGGCCTCCTCCCATGAGAATGGCAATGCCGACGGTCTCCATGATCTCCTCACGCGATGCGCCGGCTCGGATGGCGTCGTGCACGTGATAGGCGATGCAGCCGTCGCACCGGACGGTCACGCCGATGGCAAGGGCGATCAACTGTTTGACCTTCTGGTTGAGAACGCCCTCCGCCGTTGCCGCAACTCTCAGCTGCGTGAAGCCGGACATGGGCCCGCGCACCTCCCGTGAGAGCTTGGCGGACAGCTTCTGCAGCTTTTCGTAAAACCTGGGATAGTCCGGATGCATGTCTGATGTCTCCTCGCAAGAGGTAACTGATTCCTGCGGCTGACCCGTAGTGGGCCATCCCGATGCCTCGGTTCCGGAGCTCGATCATACCAGTCGGTCGGAAAGGTAGTGGACGATTTCCTCGAGGGTATTGAGCCGCCCATAGTCCGATTCGGGAATGGTCACTCCGAGCTCATCATGAAGGTGGATGAAGAAGTTCAGGGCATCGAACGAATCGATGTCGAGCGCCCTTCGGATGTTTTCATCCGGCGCCAGGTCGCCCGGCTCCGATTCGGGAGCGATGCGTTTGAGGAGCCTGAAGATGATCTCGCGGATCTGCTCTGGGTTCATAGTTTCTGCGGCTCCTGAAGGTGGCGGTTGAGGGCGTCGAGAAACTGGGCGCCCCGACGGCCGTCAGTGGCCCGGTGATCGGCTGCGAGAGTGGCCGTCAGAACGGGTCGCACCCCGAGCATGCCGTTCTCGGCCCAGGGTTGCTCCATGGTCTTGCCAAAGCCGATCAGAGCCACCTGCGGCGGGTAGATGACACCGTAAACCGTTTCGACCCCGAGGTCTCCGAGGTTCGTTATGGTGATGGTGGCGTCCGTCAGCTCGGAGCTGCGCAACCCCCCGGTTCGAGCCCTTGTGATGAGATCGC
>CAZEOY010000598.1:0-2751 GCA_964513835.1 uncultured Syntrophobacteraceae bacterium | reverse complement strand
AAAAGGCCTGCCATTCACGTGGCACACCTTGAGGATCGGATTTCCAGCGTTGATACAGCGAGTCAATGAACTGCACGCTTTGCGCGACTGCCAGAACCATAACTTCTGCCCCCTCTCGGGATCAGCTCATCAGAGCCGCCCCCATGGCATCGGAGCATGTCGACTTGAACCTGTTGCAGCTCCGTGTAACCCGAGCGTCAGCCAATATCAAAGCCATTGTGATCGTACCGTCCACCGGAGGGAATGGTGAGGAACCAGTTGCGAAAAATTAACACCTGGGACATGGGTTGTCAAAGGAAGTACCTGCCTCGCGGCCGCTCCCTCGGCGCGGAGGAGTAGGGCAAGGCTGGAATTGGCGGACACACAGCAAGTCTCCTGTGACCCATCATGGCTTTTCTGATATAGAAGTCCCATCAACCATGATCGATTGATAACTTGGGAAGCAGTTCAGAGACTCTTCAGGATATTGTGAAGCTATGGCCGACCGCGAACCTTCCAATGGCCCCATGCCCCTCATCCGGCGCATCGCTGTCGGCGCAGGGCTGTCGGCGACCGCTCTGCTGCTCATCCTGATGGCTTTCTTCCTGTTCATACAGACAGAAACGGGAAAGGAATGGCTCAGGGTAAAGCTTTCCGCACTTCTCAGCTCGCACCCCGATCGAACCATCGAACTGGGCAGGATCGAAGGAACCCTGCCGTGGCACCTATACCTGGAAAGCCTGACTCTTGGCGATTCTGACGGTGCATGGCTTGTGGCGCACAGTCTCGCCTTGAGATGGTCTCCCGGCAACCTGCTTCGCGGCGAAGTTCGGATCGAGGAGCTGAGTGTCCTGTCGGTTGAGATGAAGCGGACTCCCCAGACCGGCGAGGGGGAGCCTTCGCGCGAAGCCGGCATGCCTGACGTAACCTTCGAACCCCCGCCGCTGACTGTCGATTCGCTCTTCATTTCATCGGTGACCTTTGGCGAAGCCGTGCTCGGTCATGCTGCCACCCTCGAGATCCTCGGGTTCATTCAACCCTCCGATGGGGGGACTGACCGGACTTTGTTTCTCCAGCTGGGTCGCATCGACGAAGGACCTGAACTGGGGGTTCATCTGTATGCAAAGCTGCGGAAAGAATCCTCGTCCCTGAAGCTGGAGATGGAAGCATTTGAGGCCGCTGGTGGAATGTTGTCTCAGATGATGGGTCTGAAGGATGCGGGAGCCTTGCAGCTGCGCCTTGCAGGCGACGGTCCCTCATCGTCTTGGAAGGGCAGCATCGAGGGCGGAGCCGCCCACTGGGGAGCGGTCAGGAGCTCGCTCTCCCTCTCCCTGCATGAGCTGAAGTCGGCGGAATTGTTTGCAATCCTCCTCCCCGACAGTCCAGGTCCCTCAGAGGATGGCCGAACCGGCTTTCCTTCGGAGATGACCCTCCACCTGAAGATCCGATTTCCTGAAGAGCAGGTCCTTCAGCTGGATCACCTGGATGCGTGGGGGACCGGCCTTTCGCTGGAGACCAACGGACGGTTCGACCTGCGATCCGATTCCGTCGCAGCCCAGCTTTCCCTCCGGTCTTCCGACCTCGGTGATTTAGCCTCCGCCTCTTCGATCCCGTTGCAGGGTAAGGGCGAGCTGTGCGGCAGATTTTCGGGATCGTTTGGATCCCCACAGGCCGATCTGAGCCTGGACCTTCAGCATATCCTTGCACCACAATTCAGGGCGGCAACCATTTTCACCCAGCTCCAGGCGGAGCCGTCGCCGGTTACAGCGGATCAGAACGCAGCCGATTGGCGGATTACAGGAACCGGAAGGGCCGCCGGGCTCCAGGACGATGGGGGCCGTACGCTCCCCGAAGAGTCATTGGATTGGTCGCTGGAGGCTGAAATCGCCTCGGGTGGAGAAGAAATCTCCCTGAAAACCCTGAGGGTGAATGGAGCCGTTCATCATCTCAATGTCCAGGGACGGTTCGCTCCTGCCTCTCTCGACGGGAACCTTGAAGTGGATCTCCGCGTCGAAGACCTGAGAACGCTGACTGCACTCATGGGCCGGGAGACGCCGGGAACACTCACATTGACCGCGCAGGCAGCCGGCAGCGGGGGCACGCGCTCTGCAGCCGGGAACCTGAAGGGCATGGTATCCTTGACGGGCAAGACATCTGATGCCCTGATCAATCTGTTGGGGCCTGAAGCCACTCTCGCCACGGATTTCGAGCTGCACGAGGGGAATACCCTCGAGATCTCCAATGGACTCATCAGGAGCCCGGCATTCGAGGTCAGTGCAGGGGGCTCTTTCAATATCCCGAGCAGTTCGGCCAAGGGAGAGCTCGTGGCCTCCATGCCGGACCTCAGGGCGCTTTCGCCACTGTTGAATGAAGATCTCTCAGGAAGTGTGAAGACTTCACTTTCCATTGAAGGCCCCCTGGATGACCTCAAGGTCACCCATTGGCTCAAAGGAAGCCAGGTCCGATGGAGGCAGCAGCCGCCATCGGAGATCCAGAGCAGCCTGGAAGCGGTTCACGCACCCTGGAATGCTCAGGGCCAATGGAAACTGCTCGTAAACCAGGCCAGGGAGAAACTCGAAGCATCGACGGGCTTTGAGCTCACCGAGAAAAGGCTGAGGATCGCTGGACTGCGTTTTGATGGACCAGGAGGCAGACTGAACGGAGACCTTGTGGTGGATCTGGGGGCGGTGACCGCCGAAGGAACACTCCAGGGGCGCTTCGAAGACCTTCAACGCCTGGGACGGTTCATTGGTGAGCCTCTCGACGGAAGTG
>CAZEOY010000597.1:0-2785 GCA_964513835.1 uncultured Syntrophobacteraceae bacterium | reverse complement strand
CGCCTCCTGGATCCGAAGACCCAGAACCTCTATGTGGCCCAGTCCCATGGGCTCAGCAAGGAGTTCCTGGAAAAGGGGCCGGTTCACTCCCAGCTGAGCATTGCAGACAACATGGCGGGCAAGATCGTCGTCATCGACGATGTTTTCACGGACCCCCGGCTGCAGTACCCTGCAGCGGTGGCCGAGGAAGGAATCCGCAAGGTGCTCTCCATCCCTCTCATGGTGCGCAGCAAAGTGATCGGTGTGTTGCGGCTCTTCACCGGTGAGCGTCCGCTTTTCACGAACCGGGAGATCAACTTCGCCAGGGCCATTGCGGATCAATGCGCCTTGGCCATTGAAAATGCCCGGATCTACCAACGGGTCAAATACGAATATCAGCAGTTGCTGGTCGATTTCGGCTATGACGGCAGCAGTGCTTGAAAGATGACCATGGAGCCCATACATATACTTGAGATTCAGAAGTCCTGCGACGCCGAGTTCATTCGGGAAGTCGAGGCGGCGAGCGGTCAGGACGTCCGGAAGTGCTACCAGTGCGGCAACTGCAGTGCAACTTGCGGATTCACTCGTTTCTACGACTATCCCGTGAACCAGATCATGCGGCTGGTGCAGCTGGGCCAGCGGGACATCGTGCTCGGTTCGCGCTCGGTCTGGCTCTGCGCCGCCTGCCAGGGGTGCACTACGCGCTGCCCCTGCAATATCGATGTGGCCGGGGTCATGGAAGCCCTCCGGGTAATGTCGCGCCAGAACGGGAAGGTGTCCGAGCAAGATGTGCGGCTTTTCTACGACGAATTCCTGCGATCGGTGAAAGCCTTCGGACGGGTCTTCGAAACCGGACTCCTGCCCATCTACGGGCTGCTCTCCAAGAAGCCGTTCACCGACATGGATCTCGCGCCCGGTGTTCTGAAGAAGGGCAAGCTCACCTTCTTCCCGCACCGCATCGCTAGACGCCGGGAGGTGGCCGGGATTTTCAACCGCTTCGAGGCGCTTCGCCGCAGGGAAGCGGGCGAGGGAGTCAAGACCGATGGCCGCTGAACCTAGCAGCTCCAAAGAAGCGATCCCCACCGCACAGGCCCGTGGCTTCCGGAGTGCAGATGCAGGCTCAACCCGAAACGCGAAATCCGAGGATCGAAGCCACCCGCAGAGCGGGCGCACGGTGGCCTACTATCGCGGCTGCTCACTGGAGGGACTGGCTTCGGAATACGATCTCTCGACCCGGGCGGTTTGCGAGACTCTGGGCATCAATCTGGTTGAGATCCCCGACTGGAACTGCTGCGGGTCGACCCCGGCCCACTCCTGCGATCCCCTCCTTTCGGGGGCACTGGCCGGGCGAAACCTGGCCATCGCCGAAAGCATGGGGCTTGAGCTCGTCATGACCCCGTGTCCGGGCTGCCTGGGATCTCTCAAGGGAGCCCTGGAGCTGTATGAAGACCCCAAAGGGCGGCCCTCCTTTCTGGAAGTCCTGGGCCTGCCCTTCGAGGGCCGGGTACGGGCCATTTCGGTTCTCCAGCTGCTCTACGAAGCCCTCGAGGAAGGCCTTTTCCATGGGCGAGTGGTGAATCCCTTGGCGGAGCGGGTCATCGTGCCGTATTATGGCTGCCTTCTGACGCGGCCCCCTGGGTTCGCTCAATTCGACGACCCCGAAAACCCCGTCTCCATGGACCGGCTTCTCGAAGCCATGGGAGCCACGGTGCCCGACTTCCCCTACAAGACCGAATGCTGCGGCGCCACCTATGGCGTGACGCGCAATCGCATCGTGGCTGAGCTCACGGGACGCATCCTGGACATGGCCCTGAGGGTCGGAGCCCAGGCCGTCTCCGTCGCATGCCCCCTCTGCCAGCAGAACCTGGATTTGAGGCAGGAACAGGTCAATCGACATTGGAAGCGCTCATTCAATCTGCCAGTCGTGTACCTTCCCCAGCTCATCGGACTGGCCATTGGCGTTTCCCCGGGTCGGCTGGGACTGGATAAGCTCATGGTCAACGCGGATTTCCTCCTGCAGCCGGCTCCGCCGGAGCCATCGGAGGCCTCGTCATGATCCCCATTCCCGTCAGCCGG
Source organism: uncultured Syntrophobacteraceae bacterium (assembly GCA_964513835.1). Classification (GTDB taxonomy): domain Bacteria; phylum Desulfobacterota; class Syntrophobacteria; order Syntrophobacterales; family Syntrophobacteraceae; genus JALOOX01. The sequence continues at coordinate 730 of CAZEOY010000597.1, read as the reverse complement.
CCTCGCCGGATCCCGATGAATCATTACCGGGTTTTTCGATGTTCATCTTCACTTTGCGTCTCCGCGTCTCCGCGCGGGAGTAGGTTTTCCAGGAACTGAAGCCATGCGTATCGGCGTTTTCGTTTGCCAGTGCGGAACCAACATCGCGGCCACGGTGGATACCGAAGCCGTCGCCCGGGAGGCCATGACATTCCCGGACGTCGTCTATGCCACCAGCTATGTCTACACCTGCTCGCAGCCGGGGCAGGACGAGATCGTAAGGACCATTCGGGAGAAGAACCTTCAGGGCGTCGTGGTCGCAGCCTGCTCACCCCGCATGCACGAGCCCACCTTCCGCCGGGCGGTGGAGAAGGCCGGCCTCAACCGGTTCATGTTCGAGATGGCCAACATCCGCGAACATGTCTCCTGGATCAGCAACGACCGGGCAGCCAACACCCGGAAGGCCATGGATCTCGTGCACATGGCCGTGGCGAAGCTCCGTTTCAATCAGCCCCTTTTCTCGTCCAAAGTTCCCGTCACCAAGCGGGTGCTCGTGATCGGCGGCGGCGTAGCGGGAATCCAGGCAGCGCTGGACTGCTCGGAGGCCGGCCATGAGGTGGTCCTGGTGGAGCGCGAAGCCTCCATTGGCGGCAAGATGGCCCAGCTCGACAAGACGTTCCCGACCATTGACTGTTCTTCGTGCATCCTCGGGCCCAAGATGGTGGATGTCTCCCAGAAGGAGAACGTGACG
>CAZEOY010000596.1:0-2787 GCA_964513835.1 uncultured Syntrophobacteraceae bacterium | reverse complement strand
GAGATTCAGGGATGCGCTGTTGTGCACTTCCGCACCGGGCTTGCGGTCCTCAAGGAGGGCTTCCGGAACGAGCGACCCCGCAAACACGATGCAGTCGGCCTCCTGAATCAGCCTCTTCCCCTTCACCGTGATCAGCTCCGGGTCGCCGGGGCCCGCTCCAACGAACGTCACCGGAAAGTTCATGTCACTCCTCATCTCTCTCCCATGGAAGAGCTTTCAGGGTGAACGGCCGTCACGACAAACACGGGGTTCAGAGCTTCGAAGCGGTGCGAGCCCCCAATGGGTGCTGAACGATTGACCTGGAGCTGCAAAAGGTTGAGCTTCCACCCGCGCCCTTGCCAGAACGTGCGCATCTGCTCAAAGGTGTCCAGCGTCACGGCGGTCTGCACCACTCTTCCGCCAGGAAGAAGCCTGGCGGCCACCTGTTCGAGTATCCCCCGGAGATCGCCGCCGCTCCCCCCGATGAACACGCGATGGGGCTCAGGAAGTTGTGCCAGCAGCTCCACAGCATTGCCGCACAGTGGTTCAATGCGTCTTCCGCCGAACTTCGCGATATTTTCCACTAATTGTTGAAAACGGTCCACGTTTTTTTCAAGGGCGATGACTCGCTGCAAAGCGGCAATCCGCGAGGCTTCAATAGAGATCGAACCGCTTCCCGCTCCGATATCCCAAAGGACCAGGCCCTTTTGAAGCTGCAGGTGGGCGAGCGCAACGGCACGGACCTCGAGCTTGGTGATGAGCCCGGCTTCGTGTGCCAAAGCGGACTCTTCCATCCCGAAGACAGGCGGCTTTTCCCCTGTCAGATTGGCGGATTCCCCGCCTGGCCGCTCCGGCCCCTCAGCCGGGACAACCACACAGAGATTGAGCGCCGAGAAATCGCAATTCAGAGCTTCCGCCGGCGCAAAACGTCGAACGCGCTCGGTGTCCAGCCCCAGGTCCTCCCCGACGATGAGGCCGCAACCGGGGATCTCCTCTTCAATGAGCCTTCGGGCGACCCATGCCGGCGTGCGGCGCTGATCCGTGAAGAGGGCCACGGTGGCCCCCTCCCGGACGGCGGACCGCCAATCCTGCTCCCCTTCACTTCCGTCGCGGCCGTGCAGACTGATCACCCGCACATCCTCCCACGGAGCTCCGATGCGCGCAAACAGCGCCTGAACCGCAGTCATGTTGGGGATCACATGGATGCGGTCTCGGCCCAGCGCCCCGAACATGCGCCGTCCGATGCCGTAATACAGGGGATCACCCGAGGCCAGCACCGCCGTTCGGCTTCGGCGAGACAGGGCATCCAGCTCCGCCAGCGATTCATCCAGCGATTTGCCCAGAGGGATCTTCTTTCCGGCATGGTCCGGGAAGCTTTCCAGATGGCGCCTTCCACCGAAAAGGACCTCCGCCGCCCGAATCCACTGCAGCGCATGGGAGCTCAGATCGGCCCGCCCCATGCCCATTCCCACCAGCAGGACCCTTGGAGGAGACCAATCTTCAGGTCGGCATGGTCTCGCAATCGTTTCCATCAAGGCCTCGTCACATCCGCCAGAAGCCGGCCGTCGTAGTTGAAGAGAAGCAGCCGGATGTTCATCCTTTCCTCGGCAATTCTCCAGGATGCCTCCGCCGCCCGATCGGCCACTGCCCGCACAACATCCGAACCATTCTCCTTGAGGAGGATCTCGAGCGCCTGTCGAGCCGTATTCGCCTGCTCGATCTCCCGGCACATCCGGGCGGGATGGCCGACTGCACGGCAAAGTGCCCCCAGGGGTCCCAGATCCATCCGATTCTTGTGCGCATGGGTGTATTCGTGCCCCTGAGCCATCTTGACCGCTTTCCCGAAAAACACGCTGTGCACGACTGCATTGCAGCCCAGCCGGCGAGCCTCTCGCACCGAAAAGGCAAAGAAATCCGCGATCTGCACGAAAGCTTCCGCAGGCCAGGTTTCGAACAGCTGCTGGGCGTAACGCTCGCTCTTGCCTCCCGTGCTGAGCACCACGGTCCTGCAGCCGTTGGAGCGCGCCACCGAGAGCTCGGTCTGGATCGTCTCCTCGTATGCTTCATGGGAGAAGGGCCGCACGAGGCCCGTGGTCCCCAAAATGGAGATCCCCCCGAGAACGCCCAGCCTCGGATTCAAGGTGTGCCGCGCCAGACGCTCGCCCTCTGGAACCTCTATCTCGACCTCGATGACCCACATCCAGCGGTCGGCCCCGGGGAGGCACGTGTCTCCATGCAAGGGAGGCGTGCCAGCTCCTGCGGCCAGGAAATCCAAGGGTTCACCTCCCGGCATCGCCGTCGCAGAAAGGTTAGAGGAAGATCCCTTTCGAATCAATCCAATGTCGTGACGGGCAACAACTCCCCCCTTTGAAGGGGGAAGAGGGGAATCAGTGCAGCCGATGAGGACGTGTGGGGCTGCAGGCGGTTTCCACGGCGAGGTTGAATGGAAACGGAGCTCCGGAAGCCTCCCATCATAGGATAGCCGTTCGATTTCTTCGAAAAGGTTCCGCACCATCATGTCCCGGGGACCGGGGTTGACCGCTGGCTCCCCGGGCTGAACCGGCAGTCCGGGCTTGGTCACCACGCCGACGCCCCGCCCACCCATGATGCAGATCAGGGGATTCAAAATGGGCCGCCCCGCATTCTCGGAGGATTCGGCAGCGTCATGACTCACAAAGCACTGATCTGCACGCGGCTCCCGGGGAAGACAGCGCAAATGCACACGGATTTCGGCTTTGTGGGTCACATCGGGGTCGTCGCCCCCGTCCTTGATGACGCTGACCCACGTCTCTCTTTCCGCAAGGCCAC
>CAZEOY010000595.1:0-2792 GCA_964513835.1 uncultured Syntrophobacteraceae bacterium | reverse complement strand
CTTCTCGCATCCGTGGATTTGATCTCCCTCCCCAGCGGGTCGTATTCGAAGGTGGAGAAGACACCAACCGACGGGAGCGATTACATGAGCTTTGGTCGCGAGGATTCTGTTTGGGCGAAGAAGGGAGTCACCTTCAGTGACAAGTCAGCACGTGATGAGTTCGAACTCACTCAAGAAGAAATTCTGCAGGCAATGCGGGAAGGCAAACTTCAATATCGCCATAACCTTATGCATGGTAATCCCTATTGGAGGCTGATCCGGAGTGAAGTGGAAGCCTATGTGAGTGAGAAGTTCGGAAAGGATCATCTCGTTCGGAAGAACTCCGAAACCGAACTAAACAGATCAACAGAGAACTGAAGAAGCTCAAGGCTCAAGCGACATTGCTGGAGCAAAGGAAGGCGGAGTTCCTGGCTCAGCTTGTTAACTGAAACGACAGACCAATCGGAAGGGCCAGCCAAGCTGGCACAGCTGGTTTCCCGATCCTGAGAATACGATCTCGGATGCCGAAGGGGTGATCACAGAAAACGGATCGCAGAGTACGCTAAGCTGTTTGCAGTAACGGGCAGTTGGCTGGGCCACCCATGAAACGGAAAAAATCGTATGTTAAGCGTGCGCTGAGGCTGGCACCCACCGGTAAAGCGTGGGGATGGATACGCCGAGATTTCTGGCTACGTCCCTGGGGGGAATCCCGCTGGCCAGCAGCTTCTTGGCCGACTCGATCTTGCTGTCAGTCATCTTGGGTTTACGACCTCCCCTGCGACCAAGTTGACGGGCAACTTCCAGGCCGGCGCGGGTGCGCTCGACGGTGAGCTCACGCTCCATCTCTGCAAGACTGGCCATGACGTGGAAGAAAAATCGACCCGAGGAAGTGGCCGTGTCGATGGCATCGGTGAGGCTCTTAAACTGTATACCTTGCTTGTGCAGATCGCCGACCAGGTCGACCAGCTGCTTGACGCTGCGGCCCAGCCGATCCAATTTGCATACGACGAGGGTGTCATCCTCGCGCAGCATCTCAAGCGCCCTGGCAAGCCCAGGACGTTCAGCTCGGGTGCCGCTCACCTTGTCTTCAAAGATCTTCTGGCACCCAGCCTTGGTTAAAGCCTCCCGCTGAAGCTCGAGGTTCTGATCCTGCGTCGAAACACGCGCATAACCGATCAACATGGTCTGTTTCCCGCCTTGTCGATGCGTGCCCGCAGAGATCGTATGACTTCTTCATGGCTGCACCACACCGAATCGGGATCGTCAGCTGCACGAAGGGCTGCCTCGACTTCAACCCTCATCCGACCGTAGTCTCCCGGCCACAGCTCTTGCTCCATGCGCAGCGAGGCTTGGCCGAGCAATTGAAGCAGGCTGAACAGGCGCATATCCCCGGTGGCAACGATGTGTGCTCTGATCTGCTCCTGAATGGCTTCGATCGCCCGGTAGGCATCCAGCGAGCCCGTCCCGTCGTAGCCGCTCGGAAAGTTCACTTCTTCTGTGATCCGTACCCAGGCTCGGGCCAGCGCCTGGAGGCTTGATTCGCTCATTTACCCATCCATTTGCGCAGCAGGCGCTTCTTCAAAGACAACCGTTCCTGTGGGCTGCGTCCCTTGGAGTTGGCGTTCTGCTCTGCGACCAATACTTGGCGATCAAAAGGCCAGTAGTGACGACCATCTTTGCCCATCGACCCTATATTGCTCACCTCGTTTTCCAATGAGCTCAGATGTGAATCCCTTTCCTCGGGCGACATGCCGGCCAGTGCTTTGTGTTCATGCGTGCGCCAGCGTCGGTGCCAGATCTTTTTGTCTTGACGTTCGCTGCGGCAGGTGGTGTTGCCCGTAATGGGAGTCTTGCGATGGCTGCGGCTCATCGTGGCGCCCCGGACTGATAGGCATAGGGTGCGGACGAAACTCGCGACGGACATATCTTTGGGGGTGACCTGAGCATGGCGGGTGCGCTCAATACAACGCTCCATTCGGATCGAACCCTCACCTGGGCAGCAACGGCAAGACCCGCAGGCGGGTGCGCTTTGGATCAACGGTGAGCAAGGCGCCTTCCTCCAACTCCAGGTTCATTTGCCGCAGAGCGTCGATGACCGGCCTGCCGATCACGTCGGGGCTGAGATCTTCTGAGCGGATTTGTACCACGCTGGGTTTGTCACCCTGTGTTGCCGCCAGGATCGCACTGAAATCCAGGTCGTGTGTGAGCACCACATATCCGTTGGCCTTGGCAAAGGCCATGATCTCCGAGTCGGACGCATTGGCTGTACCAATTTCCGACCAATGCTCTGCCTCGATACCGGCAGCGGTCAGGAACTTGACCCACCGCGGGGCCAGATTCATATCGACCAGCAGCTTCATGCGCCGGCCAACACGACTTCGCGCTCTTCCGCCCGCCACGCCGCGTAGCGCAACGCCTGCAGGATGTCTTCGCGCTCGAGGTAGGGATAGTCGGCCAAAATCTCATCGATCGTGTGACCAGCGCCGATCTGACCTACAACCATACCAACAGTCACTCGCATGCCACGAATGCACGCCTTGCCCCCCATCACCTCGGGCTGTTGGGTGATGCGATCCAGCTCTCCCATGTGACGCTCCTTATCGAAACTCGTTGAAATGGTATTCGACTGAGAATAGCATTTCAAGAACTATTTTCGAGAACTGAAAAGCCTTGATTCTGTGTGGTGCAACGTCGCGCCGGCATGGCTTATCAAAAACCTACGTTTACATGGCGAAGGGCTGGGTCAAGAAGTGGGGCAACTGAGGTGAGCCCCAAAGTCTAGACCAAAAGTGGTCGAAAATAAGTAAGATTGA
>CAZEOY010000594.1:2324-2800 GCA_964513835.1 uncultured Syntrophobacteraceae bacterium | reverse complement strand
GGAGCAATGGGAGGACCTGCATGTGTTCTCCGCTCTCATGAAGTGGGGCGTGCGCCATCTCCTGCTCAGGGCATCCCGGCACGAACCGGGCGGCGAAGAAAGCAGCTTTACGAATCATTTCTATCGGCTGGCTTGCCTGGACGGACTCCCATTGGGTGAAGCCGTCCTGGGAGCGCGCCGCGCAGCATATTCAAGAGATCCGAGCAGCCCCGACTGGGCAGCAATTCAGTACTACGGTGAACCGGATGAACGGCTGCGTGGGGAACAGCCCAGTTGAGTCTTTGAGATCAAAAGGAAGGCGCGGATTGCCTGGGAGGGGGATCAGCGAGATGCCCGTCAGGAGACTGCCGTGGAGCTCTCCCCAAGCAGCAGCTTCACGAAGGCGCTCTGGTACGAGGTCATCACCTTGTCCTTCCTCATGACCAGGGCGATGTGGTCCGGCTGGCGGACGTTGAACGCCTCGGTGGCGCGGCTCT
>CAZEOY010000594.1:0-2314 GCA_964513835.1 uncultured Syntrophobacteraceae bacterium | reverse complement strand
GTGGTCCGGCTTGAAGTAATGGTTCAGTGAGAGAAAATGAAGGCGGCGTTTTTCGAGCACCGGCAGCTCTCTCACGATACTCGCCAGGGAAACCCCGAGCCCCGCCTCGACATACAGCGAGCTCAATTCGACGTTTGAGGACTCCATGACGATGCGGCATGGAAGTCCCAGCTTCCGGATCTGCTCCTCCAGGGCAGCACGCCCCGCATGGATCTGGTCCTTTGGGGGCAGGATCAGCGGGTATCGGGCCATCTGTTTCCAGGTGACCCGTTTCAGCCCCGCGAGAGGATGTCCCTGAGGCACCATGAGGACCGTCTCGATCTTCCTCCAACGGATCGATGCCAGATCCTTCGGCACAAACGATTCCACTGCGGCCCCCAGGTCCACCTCTCCTTCCCGAACGAGCCCCACCACCCTCCCCTGGGGGCGGTCCAGCAGGGTCAGCTCCACATGGGTAAATTGCTGAATGTACCTCTCGATCTTTTCCGGGAATAGATGAAACAGCGTCGTGAACGGTGCCGCTATCTTCAGCGGACCCTTATGGATGCTCTTGAGCTCGACCAAATCCTCCTGAAGCCTCCGGTGGTCCCGGAGCACCGATTTGGTGAATTCGAGAAAGCGTTCGCCTGCCGGGGTGAGCTTGAGCTTGCGGGTCCCGATCCGTTCGAAGAGCCGGCAGCCGAACTCATCTTCAAGCGCCCGAATCTGCTGGCTGAGCGCCGACTGCGTTCGAAGCGTCACCTCTCCTGCCTTGGTGAAGCTCCCCAGTCTGGCTACCTGATAGAAACCGACGATCTGCTGCCATTCCATGGAATATAAGCCTCTCTGATGAGGGATATTAGGGTTATTAATTTGACATTTCCATAACTTATGGACGATCCTCCTTCTGTCGTCAAACCAAGAAGCCGGCCGGCTCCAGGTGGGGGCCGACCATCAATTTGAGATCTATCTTTGAAGGAGGTGTGCCATGAAAGCCACCCTGCAGCCCGGAATCGATTTCGAATTCAGCTTTACGGTTCCGGAGGAGAAAACCGTGCCTCATCTCTATCCCGAAAGCCCGGAGTTTCAGGTCATGCCTGAAGTATTCGCCACGGGCTTCATGGTGGGGCTCTTCGAGTGGGCCTGCATCAGGGCTGTGAACCCGCATATCGACTGGCCGCGGGAGCAGACCGTGGGCACCGATGTCAAACTGACCCATGTGGCGGCCACACCGCCGGGGCTCACCATCACGGTCCACGGGAGGCTCGAGAAGGTGGAAGGCCGGCAGCTCACTTTCTCCCTGACCGCCGAAGACGGAGTGGACAAGATCTCCGAAGGCACTCACCAGCGATTCGTCATCGATGCCGAACGGTTCAATGCCAAGGCTGCCGCTAAGGCCGTGCGCGCCAATCAGTCCCCTGGATAGTGAATACACACTTGTGACGGATCAGCCCTTGGAGTTTTTCATCGGGCTTTCCATCGAGCCGGCCGTTTCTCGGCGAAGGCCAGCGGCCCTTCGCGTGCGTCCTCCGTCCTGTTGATCCGCTCCCAGGCTTCGGTGCTTCTGACCCAGAGTGCATCCTCGGAAAGGTCAAAGGCCGCCCGGGCCAGTGCCAATGTCTCTCGCACGGCGAGAGGAGCGTTTTCGCAGATCCGTCGTGCCAGTTCCCGTGCGGCATCCATCAGGCCCTCGGCGGGCACCACGCGGTTGACCAGGCCCAGCTCGAAAGCTGTTCGGGCATCGATGGGATTTCCGACGAGCAGTATTTCCATGGCCCGCATTCTCGGGATCATCCGCGGCAGGCGGAATGAACCGCCGGCACCGGCAAAAATGCCGCGTTTGACCTCAGGCTGCCCGAGCAGGGCGTTTTCGGCCGCCACCACCAGGTCGCAGGACAGCACAATCTCGCAGCCACCCCCGAGAGCCGCTCCGTTGACGGCGGCGATGAGAGGCTTGGTTCGCGGGTAGGTTACGACACCGGCAAAACCGCCCTTGGAATCGATCAGGTCCGGACCCTGGCCTGCGGCAAAAGCCTTGAGATCCATGCCGGCGCAAAAGGCACGATCCCCGGCACCGGTGAGAATCCCGACCCACGCCTCGTCGTCGGCCTCGAACCGGTCCATCGCCGAACGCATGGCCCGGGCTGTGGCCGCATCGATGGCGTTGCGCTGCTCGGGTCTGTTGATCACCATGGTGGCAATGCGGTCCGAGACGTCATAGAGAAGGAGGGAATGCGATTCAGCCATTTTCAGTCTCCTCGTGCACTGCGGGTGCAGTGCACGCACAGCATGGTTCTTGCCGGCTCACCGCAGCCGTGCAGCGTCTCTATTTCAA
>CAZEOY010000593.1:0-2811 GCA_964513835.1 uncultured Syntrophobacteraceae bacterium | reverse complement strand
CGTGCTCGCAGCCCTGGGGATCGTTCACCAGGGGTACCGTCAGATCATGGTGCCGCACGAACTGCCCAACCTCCAGGCCGGGCTGTGGCTTCTCGTGGTGGCCGGCCTGGTAAACCTGGCCCTGGGACTGAGCCTGCTCCAGGTGGGCAGGCGCACCCGCTCCCTCACCCTGATTGCCGATGGGAAGCACGTCCTGACCGATGTCTGGTCCACGGTCGGAGTGCTCGGAGGGCTTTTCCTCGTCCAGCAGACCCGTCTCTACTGGCTGGACGGAGCCATAGCCTGCTTCATGGCCCTCGTCATTCTGGTGGCAGGAGCCCAGCTTTTGCGCCATTCCTTTGCGGGGTTGATGGATGCCGCCGATCCGGAACTCCTGAATGAAATCTCTCGTCTGGTCAACGAGCATCGCAGAGAGAACTGGATCGACATTCACCGGCTTCGGGCCTGGCGATCCGGCAACCGGCTGTTCCTGGACTTCCACCTCATCCTTCCCCGTGAGATGACTCTGGAAGACGCCCATGCCGAAGTCATGGAGCTCAGGCGGATTCTGGAAGCTGAACTGGGGGGCATGGTGGAGGCGATGATCCATGCGGAGCCCTGTTCCGAGCCGGAGTGCCCTATATGCGGGTTCGATCCCTGCGTGCTGCGGAAGAGGCCGTTTAAGCAGCGAAGCTCTCGGGTTCTCGAACGTCTCACTTCTTATTTCAAGGCACAATGACTCGAACCCTGCGGGGCTGTTGTGGCGGGGTTTTTTCTTGCTGTTTTCCACGGCCCATGGTACGGGTCGATGCGTGGATCCCGCGTGGACTCGGATTCCTGCTCCCTTTGAAGATTCCTGCTCTTCCTTGAGAAGATCGGGTTCCGATGCTGCTTCGATCGTTCACTCCTGAGAATTCCCTGAACTGAAGATGCTATCACTGCCCTGAGACACATCGACCTTTGCCGGCTGAACTGTCCATCGGATGGGTATTGAGAGCTGGTGCATTTCTCCATGCTGGGTGCACACTATCGTATTGTTTCATGGGGCCCGGGCGCCCTTATCGCTGCCGCCGTCGACTGCGCCCCAGGGAGCGGGAAGCGCGATACGCAGCCGATGCGTCAGCCACCGATCCAGTGCCCGGGAGGGGAGCTCAATTCATGCAAGCGGGGGAACATGATGCGCATCGTGTTGATTGGACAGGCAGCATTCGGAGTGAAGACCCTGGAGACTCTGCTGGACAGGGGGGAGAACATCGTGGCGGTCTATGCTCCGCCAGACCGGAAAGGGAAAGCCGATCCCATCAAGGAAGCGGCCGGCGCCAAAGGAATTCCCGTCTATCAGCCCACAACCTACAAAGACGATCAAGTCTTTGCTGAATACAAAGCGCTGCAGCCCGATCTCACGGTGCTGGCCTTTGTGACGGACATCATTCCTCCCCGGTTTTTTGAGACGGCTACCCGGGGAGCCATTTGCTATCATCCATCGATCCTGCCGCGCCATAGGGGCTCGAGCGCCATCAACTGGGCCGTCATCATGGGGGACACACGGACGGGGCTCACCATCTTTCAACCCGATGGAGGCATCGACACGGGCCCCATCATTCTCCAGAAGGAAATCCCGATCCAGCCTGAGGATACGACGGGGTCCCTCTATTTCAACCATCTCTTCCCCATGGGGATCGATGCAATCATGGAGTCCATTGACTTGATCAAACAGGGGAAGGCCCCAAGGATTGTTCAGGACGAGTCCCTGGCCACCTACGAACCGCCGTGCACCGACGCTGTGGCAGCCATCGACTGGTCCAGGCCGGGGCAGGAGGTGCACAACCTGGTGCGCGGCTGTGACCCGCAGCCAGGGGCTTTCGCACTTTGCAGGGGTGAAAAGACACGGTTTTTCGGTTGCGGGTTCATCCCGGAAGCCGCTTCGGGCGATCCCGCCACGATACTGGCTATTGACAATCAGGGGATTCATGTGGCGGTATCGGGCGGCAAACTGGTTGTCGGCAAGGTCCGCTCGGCCACGGGAGGCAAGGTATCGGGCGCCGAGTGGGCCCAGGAAAAGGGAGTGCAGGTCGGGGACCGGTTCGACCGTTGATGCGCCGGGGCGGAGCATGTGATTCCTCCCCGACGGGACGTTTTCTTGGAATCATGGAGCAATGGGGAGGACAATGGCAGAGAGGACCGGACGGGTCGATCGGAAGACCAACGAAACGGATATCCGGGTGGAATTCAACCTGGACGGGCAGGGCGCGGCGAGTCTCGAGACTGGGGTGCCTTTCCTGGACCACATGCTGACGCTTTTTGCCGTCCATGGGTTCTTCGATCTGACCATACAGGCCCGTGGGGACCTGGTGATCGACGCGCACCACACGGTTGAAGACATGGGGCTCTCACTGGGGGAGGCCCTGACCCGCGCTGTCGGCGATCGGAAATCCATCAGGCGGTATGGCGAAGCCCATGTCCCGATGGATGAGGCGTGCGCCCGGGTGGTTCTGGACCTCTCCAACCGTCCTTACCTGGTTTACGAGATCCCGCCCATGGCATCCCGGGTGGGGACCTTCGAGACGGAGCTCATGCCCGAATTCCTTCGGGCCCTGAGCCAGCGGGGGGGCATCACCCTGCACGTTCAGGTTCTCTACGGCAGCAACGCGCACCACATGCTGGAGGCGGTGTTCAAAGCCCTTGGCCGTGCCCTGGACCAGGCAACACAAATGGATCCGCGGCGGACAGGCGTTCCTTCCTCCAAGGGGATGCTTTAGATCGAAGGTCCACCGACTCCACCTTGGCCGGCGTGGGAAGGATTGGTTGAGGCCGAGGAGCTTACCGGTACAT
>CAZEOY010000592.1:0-2816 GCA_964513835.1 uncultured Syntrophobacteraceae bacterium | reverse complement strand
ACTGGACTCTTTGGGTGACTCGCCATGTGTCCCTGATGTCTCGTTGTAGTATTAGCACCGTTCCGCCCTGCCCCCTGCGTGAAATCTGAGACTCGGCCTCCATGTCCTTGGCGACTATTGACCGCCCAGCAGTCTGTCGAGGCGGATGGGTTGCCCATTGAGGTTCAACTGTCCCCCAGCATAACTGGCGTTCGCTCTGTAAATCCCGTTTTCCAGAACCAGAAATCTCCGGGCTACGAGGACTGACAGGGTTTTCCGGAGCTCCAACTCCAGATCCTCATCGTTGTTCGGAGAAGGATTCGACTCCTCCGCTTCCGCGCCATCTGTTGTGGTCTGGTCGCTGGATTCCAGGGATCTGAGAAGGCGCACCAGGGGTTTCTCCGCTGCGCTCAACGATGCGTCCAGCCGGGATGACTGAAGCAGCATGGGAAGGCTGAGAGGTCCCTGGATATTTCTGCCGTCCACTGCAAGCTTGGCACTGGCTTTGATTTCACCTTCGGGTGAGGCAAATCCCAGTTGTTTGATCTCGACCTCCGGGGAATTCTTCAGCAGCTTTGGCAGCAGACCCAGAAAAGCTCCCAGTGTCATTTCTGAAAGCTGATCTGAGCTCGCAGATTGGTGCTGAGCTTGTTTCAGGGTCTTCTGAAACTCGCCAAGGACTCCTCCGTCGAGCTTCCGAAACTCGATTTCAAAGATCGCGTCGTTGAAGCTCCCTTTCTCGTTGTTGACTTGATCGAGGGCCAAAGTGACCGATGAAGAGAGATCGTTACCCGTCTCCTGAGCTTGAGTCTTTATCGAAAAGCCCTTGATGGAAAAATCTTTCTGAACTTTGGCCGGATCTCCATGCTTGAAAGAGATGAGCGCCAGGGAGTAATGGACATCTCCAAGGTAGAACCCGCTGATCCCTTGGGACTGGTCGAAAGAACAGCTCATGCTCAGCAGCGAGAAGTCCCCCTCATCGGGGATGGCCGCCCGGAATCCGTCCGTCGAAAACGATCCTTTAAAGCGCTTGAAGCCGGGCGTGAACTCAACGTGTGACTTGAACCCGCTGAAGTCAACAGAAGCCTTGGATTCCTCGCCTAACTCCCCCTTGTAGGGAGGAATCGTCAGGTGCGTGTCGCCGTCGCCCCCCCACTTGAGGACCGTGATCACATCCAGGGACGGCATGTTCTCAAGCAGTCTGACGTCTTTTAAACGCTCCTTCGCCTGGGGATCGAGGTTCGTCTGGGTTTCGATGACGGCCAGCGCGGGTCGCATGATACCCCCGGCATGGGGAAGCATACCGAAAGGAATGGGGCCGTGGCTGATCTTATGGGTCAGCATCAATTTGAAGGGGAAGGGTTGGTCTTCCTGGGTGTCGCTCAGACTCGGGAGGGGGGGAGTGTTCGTGAGTTCCAGGGTTGCCTTGGCCTCTGAACGGAAAACACCTCTCGTGTATTCGCCGCCGGTGAGCCTAAAACTCCTCCAATCCGCTGAGCGTTCGATCATGGCTTTATACTCCCGCTCAGCCTGGATACCGAACCAGTAGGAGCAGGCTCCCCAAGCTGCAATGGCCACCAAGGCCATTACCAGGATTCCCCCCAATAGTCGCTTCATGCGTGCTCTCCTTAAGTTATGCGATGGAATGCGAGCAGACTCCTTCCTGACCTGAGCCATGAGCTGTCAGCTGCAAAGTTATTATCACAAATGAGAGAAAAGCGCGCATTTTTGGGCTTTTGTCCGGCGATGAGTCTTCAGCTGAGGCTTCGTGGGGACGGTAGGGATTCCGCCTGCTGAATGTATCTTTTCACCGTTCGCCTGTCGAGCCGGGTTCGGCGGGAGACTTCTTCGTAGGTTCCAAGCAGCTCATAGAGCATCCTGCAGTAGGCTGAAACGAGCTCCCGAGCATCCATCATTCCGGTTTCTATTTCCGCTGCCAGGTTGGCCCATGGGCCAACCCGAGGGGACAGAACCTGGTTGCCGGAATAATGGTTGGTCAGGAGAATGCGGCGAACGGCCTGCTCCAGTTCACGCACGTTGCCGGGCCAGGAATAATGAAGTCCCACATCTTGTTCGATCACCTCCCGAACCCGCTGCAGCAGATCCTCCGCCGTCTCCCCCGTCATGCGCAGGATCACGTGGGCCAGCATGGCGTCCAGTTCGCGAGGTTCTTCCTCGAGTCGCTGGCGCAGGGTTGGGACAACGATGATGTCCGAGCAGAGTCGATAGAAGAAGTCGTCCCGAAACTGGCCCGCTTCCCGCAGCCTGTCCACAGGCTTGTTGGTCGCTGCGATGACCCGCCCGTTGAACCGCGCCTTCTCATGGCTCCCGACCGGTGAGAAGGTGCGCTCCTGCAAAACCTGGAGCAGCTTCACCTGAACCGGTATGGAGACGTCTCCGATCTCGTCCAGGAATATGGCGCCGTGGGGGCTGCATCGGGCGAAAATCCCCTGGTGATTCTCGATGGCACCCGTGAAGGCCCCCTTCCGATGCCCGAAGAGCTCGGACTCGATCAGGGCTTCGGGGTATTGTGAAAGGTTGATGGCCGTGAAGCTCCGGGCAAAGCTCTCGGTGAAGCATCCCTTGCCGGGGTCGAAGGGGATGAAGCCGGCCCGCCCGATGGCCCCCGCAGCCGTTCCCTTGCCCGTTCCCGTTTCGCCCAGAAGCAGCGTGGAGAAGTCCTCCATGCGGTTCCAGAGATACCGTTCGTACCACCGGATGTCGTGGGTGAAGACATTGGCCCACAGATGCCGGCGCAGATGCTTCATGGACGGGCTCTCTCCGATGAGACTGCGCTCAATGAAGTAAAAAGCCCGGCGCACCTGGTAGAACATGGC
>CAZEOY010000591.1:0-2821 GCA_964513835.1 uncultured Syntrophobacteraceae bacterium | reverse complement strand
ACCGGGTCTTGAAGCTCGACAGACAGCTGCGGCGAACGTGCAATGGATGAGTGATTCGGCCTGCGGGCTCGCACGCCCAAACAACCATTGCTCCGGTTCGCCGCAGAGTCCTCTGAGGTGGTTACTCAAATGATCCTGTCACGGACCGCCCAAGATCCATACTCCTCATGACTTGCTCTGGAGACGCAGGCTGAAGCCTGCGCTTTGACTGGTCCCTCTCCCCCTTGTCACCGCTTCGGGGTGAACAGGATCTCATGCCAGGTTGACACTGCTCGCCTGGGCCCCCTCGTCTCCCTCGCGCTCGACAAAGGTGACCAGGCTCCCCACAGCAAGGTCTCTGAACTTCCCTCCCAGGACGGCATTTTCGTGAAAGTAGACCTCCCTCCCATCAAAGTTCTCGAGAAAACCGTAGCCATCTTCGGGAAATATGCGCACGACACGCCCAACGGGTTTCATCTCCCGCCGCTTGATGTCGCCGCGCTGCCTGTCAGCAAACTCCTTGAGCTTCCGCTCTGCAACGTCGAAGGCATTGCAGATGGACACATAAAGATCCTCACCCGGTTCCCGCTTGACGATCACCTCACCTCCGGGAACGTTCAAATCGATACGAACGTTATAGAATACGCCCTTTCGCTGGCTTCGATGGGGCACCTCCACCATGACCCGGCAGGATATAATGCCGTCATGGAAGTTGTCGAGCTTTCCCGCTTTTTCATGGATCAGATCAGCCATTTCCTCGGACAGGTCGACGTTTCTTGAAGTGATCTCCAAAGGTCCCTTCATCGTGCACCCTCCTCCCTACGCAGAAAAGACACTGGGGAAAACCTGCTCCCGACGTACGGGTGTAGCCCAAGGCTCAGTGTTTGAGCCGAGTTATAACCTCGATCCTTGAATGAAGCGTTTTATGGACGGGGCATTTGTCCGCTATTTGCCTGAATCGCTCCCGCTGCTCCCGGTCGAGATCGCCTTCCAGTTCAATCTCCCTCTCGATGACATCCACCATACCCGCTTCGGTCTCGCATTCCCTACAGTCCTCAGCGTGAATCTTCTGATGCCTCAGCCGGACCGTTGCCGATTCGAGGGGCCACTGCTTTCGGTCCGCATACATCCTGAGCGTCATGGAAGTGCAGGCTCCCAGGCTGGCCACCAGATAATCGTATGGATTCGGTCCCGTGTCCGCCCCACCCACGGAAAGCGGCTCGTCGGCCAGCAACCGATGTCCGCCGGCAATGATCTCCGTCTGGAACCCTCTTTTCCCCGTGCGAACCACCACCCGGTTGTCCGACAGATCCCGATGCTCCTTCTGCTCCCGGGGGAGATCCAGGTACCTGCTGACCCATGCGGCCAGAACAGTGCCCGCATATTGTGAATCGCGCCGGTTCGAAAGCAGATGATCGGCATCATCCAGAGAGACAAAGCTCTTGGGGTGACGCGCAGCCCGAAAGATTCGGGCGGCGTTCTCGAGGGACACGATGGTGTCGCGCGGCGAGTGCAAGATCATCAAAGCCTTGTTCAGGTTGCTTATGGCATCGTCCATTTTGACCTGTTCCAGGTCGTCCAGGAACTGCTTTCTGATCAGGAAAGAACGGCCGCCGATGTTGATCTCCGCCTCTCCTCGCTCCCGGATCTCCTCCTTTGAGCTGCCGAGGACCTTCTCCAGATCCGACGGATCAAACGGTGCGGCAATGGTCGCAACGGCCTGGGCGGAAGGAATGCGGGAGGCAGCCTGGAGGACCGCGGCACCTCCCAGCGAGTGGCCGATCAGAAGCCTGGGCGCCTCGAGCTCCGATTTGAGAAAGTCCGCCGCCGCGATCAGATCCTCCACGTTGGACCGGAAATTAGTCTGGGAGAAATCCCCCTCGCTCTCACCCAGGCCTGTAAAATCAAACCGCAAGACGGCGATGCCCTCATTGGCCAGAGCGCGATTGATGTTGAAAACCGCGTTGAAATTCTTGTTGCAGGTAAAGCAATGAGCGAAAAGGGCATAGGCCGCCGGTTTTTCATCCAATGGCAGGTCGAGTCGAGCCGCAAGACGCTCCCCCTGAGCGTTCTTAAAGTCAAGCTTCAGGAACCGCATCCTCATATCTCCTTGGTCAGGACTCAGAGATCGTAGAACAGATCCAGCCGATTGAGCACCTCGCACCCATTCTCCGTGATGCGCACCATGTTTTCCAGCCGCACGCCTCCGTATCCCGGAATATAGATCCCCGGCTCAACGGTCACGACCATATCCGTCTGAAGAACCGTGGGCTGACGCTTGCGCAGACCCGGCTTCTCATGGACAGCCAATCCGACTCCATGTCCCAGACCGTGTCCGAAAAGATCTCCGTAACCGGCCTTGTCGATGATTCCACGGGCCACAGCATCCACGGCCACTGACTCCTCACCGGCATGAATCGCCCCCTGGGCTGCCAACTGAGCCTCCCGGACGACCTTGTAGATCTCGGCCAGCCGGCTGTCAGGCCTGCCCGCGATCCAGGTTCGCGTCATGTCCGAGCAGTATTGTCCGAGTCTTGACCCCAGGTCGAGAATGACCGCATCGCCTTCAACGATCGCCCGGTCGGTCGGAACCGCATGGGGCAGCGCCGCATTGGGTCCGCTCGCCACAATGGGAGGAAAGGAAACGGACCCTGCACCGCCTTCCCGGATGCCCCTCTCAATTCTCCACGCCACATCCTTTTCCATCATGCCGACGTGCAGATCACTCCAAACCGAGTGCAGGACCGACTCCGTCAAATGGAGGGACTTCCGGATCAGCTCAATCTCATCGGCATCTTTGATGATGCGCAGCTCCTGAGTCAGGTCTTCCGAAGGCTTCATC
>CAZEOY010000590.1:0-2825 GCA_964513835.1 uncultured Syntrophobacteraceae bacterium | reverse complement strand
CAGATCCCGAGAAGACCATTCGAGTGATCATCATAGCCAACGCGGTGATGTTCATTCTTTCGTTGCTGATGAATCCGTCCAGGGCCAGTCTGACCATGAACCCCTTTGCGTTCCTCTCCCCTGACCACCGAAGCCTGGTTCTGCTCGGCGAGACGGGGGCGATCCCCATCGGGCAGTGGGGGCGCTGGTGGACGCTCATCTCGGCAAGCTACCTGCATGGAGGCATCCTGCACATCCTCTTCAACATGATGGCATTGAAGCAGATTGCCCCCCTGATTTACTATGAGTACGGTTTCTCCCGCCTGGCAGCCATCTATACCCTGGGCGGCGCGCTGGGATTTTACATTTCGTACCTGGCGGGGATCCCCTTCACCATTGGAGCTTCGGCGTCGGTCTGCAGCCTGATCGGGTCAGCTCTGTACTACGGGAAGAGCCGGGGCGGGACCTATGGAGAGGCCATTTACCGGCAGCTCGGCGGATGGGTCCTGGGGATTTTCGCGTTTGGCTTCCTGATGCCGGGCATCAACAACTGGGGGCACGGAGGAGGGCTTCTGGGCGGTGTTCTGCTGGGATTCCTGCTCGGATACCGGGAGAAGCGTCCTGAAACCATCGCCCACGTGCTCCTGGGCTGGCTCTGCGTTGCAGGAACGGTTGCCGCCCTGGGCTGGGGAACCATAACCGGGCTGATCCTCTCCTTTTCCCTCGTGGGTGGATGACGTTTGAGGCAGCTGGCGTTCCGTTCAAAAGCTCATTCTGATAGTTCCAGAGGTACAGGAGGGTGCTCATGCTGAAGTTCCTGGACATGTTTCGCCGGAGCCGGGTATTTGAGAGCGATTCGCCGGAAAAGGCCGCTTTTCAAAACAAGTATCGCCACTTCCAGAACCTTCTCGCCGGAAACAACCGGGCTCTCGAGATCATGACGGAGCTTGAGCAGGTCTGTTATGGTCCCAAACCTTTCACCCTCGAATACGTGACGGGGCAGGCCGAGCGACTGGTTTCGAAGGTTTACGACATAGCGGAGGACCTCAACGCCCTTTCGGGGGGGCGTTATGAAGGGTTGTTCGATTCCGTGGAGCGGATCGGCGTCGGCATTTTGCAGGAGCTGGTGCGCAAGAAGCGGGTGGAGAAGACCAGCCTCACGGTTCCTCTCCAGCATCTGAGCCTCGATCGTGCTTCGGAAGTGGGGGGCAAGGCGGCCAGCCTCGGGGAGATCACCAACCGGGTTCATCTTCCCGTGCCCAAGGGATTCGCGATCAGCGCCTATGCCTGCTACTACTTCATGGAATCGAACCGATTGTTCGATCAGGCGGAGCAGATTCTCAAGAGGCTGGACATCAACGACACGGAAAAGCTCGTCGCCAGCAGCCGCGCGATCCACGCCCTCATCCTCCATGCGCCGTTGCCCTCGGACCTCGAAGCGAGCCTCATGGAACAGGTGGACTGTATCGTAAAAGACCGGGGCCCCGACGTCCAGATGGCCATGCGCAGCAGCGCAACCAGCGAGGATTCGGAAGCCAGCTTTGCCGGGCAGCACTCCTCCTTCCTGGGGGTGACGCGAGGCCGGGTGGCGGAAGCCTACAAGCGCGTGGTGGCCAGCACCTTCAACCCTCGAGCGATCTACTACCGCCGAAGCAAGGGATACCCGGACGATCACGTGATCATGAGCGCTCTGTGCATTGAAATGGTGGACGCCAAATCTGCGGGGGTCATGTACACGCGGGATCCCAATGACAACCGGCGGGATGTCGTGATGGTGAACGCTGTCTGGGGTTTGGGCGTGGGGGCGGTGAGCGGTTCCACCGCCGCCGATTATTACGAGGTTGAAAAGGAAGGGCGGGTCCCGACGGTGGTCAAGACAACTCACAAGCCGACTCGAATCGCGCTGGATGACCGGAAGGCCCTCGTCGAGGTCGGCGTGCCGGAGGCGATGCGGGATCAGCCTTGTCTCACCCCCGATCAGCTGGCCACCCTGGTGGAATATGGACTGGCTCTCGAAGACCATTACCGGGTTCCTCTGGACATCGAGTGGGCTATGGATGCGCGGGACAGGCTGGTGCTGCTCCAGGCCCGGCCTCTCAACCTGGATCTCATGCCTGTCAGGAATCACGAGAGCGAAACCGGCAAGGATGCCGGCGCCATCCAGGCGGGATTTCCCGACCATCCCGTCCTGCTGATGGGCGGCATGACCGCGTCCCGGGGCAAAGCCAGCGGATTGGCCTACGTTCTGACCTCCGATCACAATCTCCTGAACATCCCGGAAGGCTCCATCCTCATCGCCCCCCAGACCTCGCCGCGGTACGTGGCCATCCTGGGAAGGGTGCAGGCCATTGTGACGGATGTGGGCAGTGTCACGGGGCACATGGCGTCGGTGGCCCGTGAGTTTTCCATCCCCACCCTGGTGGGCACGGGAAATGCCACCCGCACCATTCCTCACGGGGCCGAAGTCACGGTGGACGCCACCAACGGAGTGGTCTTTGAAGGGCGTGTGGAAGCGATTCTGGAGCGTAAGAAGCCGGTCAACCCCATGAAAGGCAGTCCGGCCTACAAGACAGCCCATTCTGCCCTGAAGAAGATCTCCGTCCTCAACCTGGTGGACCCCAAGCGCGAGGATTTCTCTCCCGAAGGGTGTGCGACCTTGCACGATGTCATCCGCTTCGCCCACGAAATGTCCATGCAGGAGATGTTCAGCATCAGCGACGCCCTCGAGGTGAGTGAGCGCTTTGCCGTGCGCGTCAAGGTTCCTCTGCCCATGAAGATTTACGCCGTGGATCTGGGTGGGGGACTTCGGATATCGCCGGATGCCGTTGAGGCCAGAGGGGAAGATG
>CAZEOY010000589.1:0-2831 GCA_964513835.1 uncultured Syntrophobacteraceae bacterium | reverse complement strand
ACACAAGGATCCAGAGAATCAGGCTGTAGGAGCAGGCTGACAGCAGGGTCAGCACGGACACGCTGGATGCGGCCAGTTCCACGTCCCCCCCGAGCTCTGCCGCCATGACGTAAGTCACAGTGGCCGGAGGGGAAGCGAGCAGGATGACACCGGGCAGGATGAGCGGTTCCGGTACATCGGCCCATTTCATGAGGAAATAGCCGATGCAGGGCATCGCGGCGAGTTTCAGAAGTCCGATTTCCGCAAGCTCTCTGGCCTGGGAGTGGAGCGACCTGAACGACAGGCTGGCGCCGATGAGGAGCAGAGCGGTCGGGAGAGCCATACCGGCGAGGATTCCCAGACCTTGCTTGAGCGTAGCGGGCAGGGGGATGGAGAGGGCGGAGGAGAGGCATCCCGCCGAAACCGCCAGAATGACGGGGTTCTGAACCGTCCTGCGCAGGATGTTGAGAAGGGACGGTCTCTTGCCTGAGGAGCGGAGTTGAAAGGCCGTCAGGGAGAGTATGCCCAGCAGGTTCTGCCCCACGATGAGGAAGCTGCTGAGTATGGCGGTCCTGGCGAAATGGGTGGACCCCAGCGCGTAAAAGGCGATGGCGTAAGCCATGTAGCCCAGATTGCCGTGGAAGCTGGTCTGTAGAAATGTTCCTTTGCTGGATGGAGCCACTTTGAAGAGGGAGGCCATGAGCAGAGCGATGCCTGCCACAAGGCCCAGGGTGGCCAGGAGGCAGAGACCTGCGCCGGGATGGAAGTACTCCCGAAAAGGCGCCTGGGCCAGGGCATTGAAAAGCATGGCGGGCATGGCTACATAGTAAACGATCTGGTTGGCCGTCCGCGAATAGGCGGGTTGAATGATTCCCCTGAGCTTGAACAGGTATCCGAGAAGGATGATGCTGAAGACCGGGATGATGGTGTTTGCCAGAACTTCCAACACGTCGGGTTATGATCCTTGATTCGGCTGTGATTGGGCTCCACCCGGAGGGGTGGAGCGGTTTGACCCAAATCTCTAAAATACTTGACCTTTGAGCGGGGTTCTAATACACGGTGCCTGTTTCAAGATAAAGCAGAAAATGTGAAATGGAGATGAAGAATGGCCAAGAACATTGAAGACGATCAGTTGATGCAGGATTATGACGACGAGGGCGATCTGGGATTCGACCAGGGCGACGAACTGGATTTTGCGGGTGATGAAGACCTCATGATTGAGGAGGGGGAAGAAGATGATATGCTTCCTTCCGTGCTCTACAAGGGGGTCTCGCGACCGAAAACGGATGAAGACTGGCGCCAGTTGCTTCTGGAAGCCAGCCGGGAAGGTGTTCCCACCTACTTCATGAGTGACTCTTACAAGGAAGGAGGCCTCATCAACCATCCCCAGTTCGGACTGGGTGTGGTGAGCAAAGTCATCTCGGCGAGGAAGATGGAAGTGATCTTCGAAACCAGTAAGAAGCTCATGGCCATGAGTGTCACCCCTCCGGACGCGATGGGCTGAGAATCGCTCCTGTGAATCCAGGGGAGTTTGCCGGTTCGGGTCCAAGGTCTCCTTGCAGCGTACGCCTGGAATATCTGAGGTCTTTTGCGAAGCCCCCCTCCCGGGGGCAAAGAAAAAGAGCCCTGGCATTGACCTGTGGGGTCTCTGACATTATTTATAATTATTGTGGGGATATGTATTTATGTCATTGAGCCGCTTCCTGCGCGATTTTTCGACCACGAATATCATGCTGCCAACATGTTTTTGCCCTGTATTTGACGACTTGATTTCCGCTTCCACGTAACCTTACCCAACAATCACGCACGGGCATCCAACACAGCCCCTTCACTTGCACGTGCCGTTCCCTCCTACACCTGCAGCTCTATGACCGCTTCCTGTCGAGCGGGAAGAAAGTGCTCGGAACAACCACCAGGAGAGGAGGACTTGACCATGAAACTTAACGTTGTGGAAATCCTGAAGCATTTGCCGAAGACCAACTGCAGGGAGTGCGGCGAGCCCACATGCATGGTTTTTGCCACCAAACTTCTGAAAAGAGAGGCAAACCTCGAAGCCTGCGCACCGCTCTTCACTCAGGAGTACGAATCCAAGCGCCGAGGCATGATGGAGCTGATGGCGGGGGTGGCAGCCTGAAGGTGAATGGCTTTCGATCCTCCTTGTGGCACTCTCCCGTGCCTGACCGAGAATCGCCCCGCGTCATCTGGAACGGATGCACTCGAGATCGAAAACTCTGACGAAAAGGAACAGGGGGCCAGAGGGCATTTTGCCAGCTCTGCAGATGGAAGCTCTCGGGCAGGCCCCCCCGGAGAATGGTGCCACGCACTACTCAACCCGACGCAACAGTGGGGGGCGGATCGCTTCGCCCTCCTCTTCGCGGGATCCGTGGAACCTGCAGAGCCCCTGATGTCATCTTATTTCCGGCTTCTATCGACGGCCTTGGCCAGGTGAGCTTGCACCTGCTCGACGAGAAACGGGAGCACGGATTCGCTGCCGGCGATCACATGGCCATTCATGAGATAGTCCTGCCCGCCCCAGAAGTCGCAGACCTGACCTCCGCCCTCCAAAACCAGCACACTTCCGGCTGCAACATCCCAGGGTCCCAGACCGGGCTCCCAGAAACCATCGACCCGACCTGCGGCCACATAGGCCAGATCCAGGGCGGCCGAGCCCGCGCGCCTCAGACCGCTCACCTTTTCAAAAATCCCCTTGAAGCTTGCGAGATAGGGATCGATCAGGCCCTTGAGCACCCGGCGCAGCTCGCCGATGGCGCCGCCGAGGCGCGCGGCCGACCGGCGCGCGCGCGATGCGCCGAGCGCATCCGGCATCGCTGCTGTGGTGGCCTGGGCCATGA
>CAZEOY010000588.1:0-2833 GCA_964513835.1 uncultured Syntrophobacteraceae bacterium | reverse complement strand
GCAGCCGCCTCTGGCTGGCGAGAGATTCGCTGCCAGAGAGATCATGCATCAAGCGGCGGTTGGCCGGCGGCGGGTCGAACGACTGCGCCAGGGTATGGGAAACGAGCGCCCGCGCGATCCCCAGCCGGTCCATTTCGGCCATCGCTTTCCTCACGTTGCTTTCCAGAGCCTCGTGGGTGATCATGACGATGGGCACAGCGCCCCGGGTCTGACGGCCTTTTTGAATCACGGCAGCAATGCTGATTTGATTCGCCCCCAGAATGCCCGAAATCTTGGAAAGCACGCCGGGGCGGTCCACCGCCGCAAAACGGAAGTAGTAACACGTGCTCACATCGGAGATGGGCCTGATGGGAATGGATGTCAGCTGATCTCTCTTGAAGCCCAGATGGGGAACCCCGGGGGCTTTGTCGGCCGCAATATCTCTGGCAATGTCCATGAGGTCGCTCACCACGGCGCTGCCCGTCGGCATCATGCCGGCCCCGAGTCCGTAAAGCATGATGTTTCCCACCGCGTTGCCCTGCACATGGACGGCATTGTAGGCCCCTCGAACACTGGCCAGGACATGGCTGGCCGGAATCAGCGTGGGATGCACCCGCATCTCCAGACCGTTGTTCGAATGCCTGGCAATGGCCAGCAGTTTCAGCTGGTAGCCGAATTCCTCACCGAAGCGGATGTCCACCGGATCGATACGGGAGATCCCCTCGATGTAGACCTGATCGAACTGAATGGGAGTCCCGAATGCGATGGCACTGGTGATGGCCAGCTTGTGAGCGGTATCGATCCCGTCGATGTCGAGGGTCGGATCTGCTTCCGCATATCCCTTTTCCTGAGCCTCCCGGAGGGCATCGGTAAAGGAGAGATCCGCCTCCGTCATTCTCGTCAGGATGTAATTGGCCGTGCCGTTCAAGATACCGAATATGTTCATGATGCGGTTCGCTGCAAGCCCCTCCCGGAGCGCCTTGATGAAAGGAATCCCCCCCGCGACGGAGGCCTCGAACCCAATGGCCCGGCCATTGGCAAGCGCCGCATCGAACAGCTCGTTCCCATGATGAGCCAGGAGTGCCTTGTTGGCCGTCACCACATACTTCTTCCGCTCGAGAGCGGCCGTGATCATCTGCCGTGCGGCTCCCAGCCCACCGATCAACTCCACCACAATGTCAATGGACGGGTCTTCCAGGATGTCTTCCGCTCGGGAGGTCAGCAGCTCCCCGGGAACGGCGACGGGCCGCGGCCTCTCCAGATCCATATCCGCAACGCGCTTGAGCTCCAGCCCAAATCCCAGACGCGCCGCAATGACCTCGGCATTTTCGCGGAGGACCTGGATCACCCCGCATCCCACCGTCCCCCAGCCAATGAGCCCCACTCCAATCGAACGCACTTTTCTCCCCCGTTGGATCATTTGCTGCTGCTTGCCCGGAAAAGCTCTGTGACTCACCCCAAAGGCACACAGATCCCGGAGAATCCTTTGAGCTCCCTCAGCGCCTTCTCTGCGTCCTCTGCACTCCCGGCAAGCGATCGCTAACCCTTTTGAAGCGCCTTCCGAAGACCACGGATGGCCTGCTTGGTCCGCATTTCGTTTTCCACCAGTGCGAACCGTACGAACTCGTCCCCGTATTCCCCGAAACCCAAACCGGGTGAAACAGCGACCTTGCCCTCTTCGATGAGGTACTTGGAGAACTCGACGGAACCCATGTGGCGAAAGGGTTCCGGTATGCGCGCCCAGACAAACATGGTGCCTTTGGGCCTCTCCAGCGGCCACCCGATGCGGTTCAGCCCGTCCACCAGAACATCGCGCCGCGCGCGGTAGACGTCCACGATCTCCTGCACGCAGGACTGGTCCGAATTGAGTGCCACCGTCGCCGCGATCTGAATGGGCTGAAAAACCCCATAGTCCAGGTAGCTCTTGATGCGAGTCAGGGCCGCAATGATCTCCGGGTTCCCCACGCAGAACCCCACACGCCAACCCGCCATGCTGTAACTCTTGGACATGGAGAAGAACTCCACCCCCACATCCCTGGCTCCCGGCACCTGTAAAAAGCTCGGAGCCTGGTAGCCGTCGAAGGTGAGATCCGCATACGCCAGATCGTGGATCACGAGCAGGTTATTGTCCTTCGCGCAATCGACGATCTTTCGGAAAAACTCCAGATCCACGACAGCCGTGGTCGGATTGTGTGGAAACGAGATGACCAGCAGCTTGGGCCTGGGCCAGGTCTGCTTGATGGCATGCTGCAGATCCTCCAGGAAGTTTCGGTCCGGACCGATGGGAATCGACCGCACGTCCCCCCCGGCGATGATGGCCGAATAAGGATGGATGGGATAGGTCGGATTGGGCGACAGCACGACATCCCCCGGACTGATGAGCACCAGCACCAGGTGGGACAGCCCCTCCTTGGCTCCGATGGTCACCACGGCTTCGCTTTCGGGATCGATATCGACGTCGTAGCGCCGCTTGTACCAGCTGCCGATGGCTTCCCTCAGCTTGGTGATTCCCCGGGACGCGGAATACCGATGATTGTGCGGCTTCTGCGCCGCCTCCACCAGCTTGTCGATGATGTGCTTGGGCGTCGGCAGGTCCGGATTCCCCATTCCCAGGTCGATGATATCCTCTCCGGCCCGGCGCTTTTCCATCTTGAGCGCATTCACCTGCGCAAAAACGTACGGCGGCAAGCGATACATGCGGCTGCATTGCGCGATATTGAGACTCATGGCGGCATCTCCCCCTAGATTAAATTGCAGGACAATAGCTTAGCACTCGAAGCCTTGTCAAAGCAAATCCCGTTCGGCGTTCGGCCTCTCCGGCACGCTCCGGCACACTCGCCTGTTGATTTAAGCG
>CAZEOY010000587.1:0-2839 GCA_964513835.1 uncultured Syntrophobacteraceae bacterium | reverse complement strand
GGCCTTCCGTATGCCGTTCCAGTTGGCCCGTACGGAGATCCTTTTCTCTGCGGTCAGGAACCGGTGGTCACGCATCGGGGCACGGAAGGAAGATGCGGAAGGTGTCTGACCCTTTACTCACCCGGAGACGAGGAGAACAGAATGGCTGAAAAGCACGATACTCAGGCACTGGAAACCTTCCGCATCGGGGTGAAGCTGAAGGAGCTCCGCGAGAAGAGCGGCTTCACGCTGCATGACCTGGCCGCCAAAACGGGGTTTTCCAAGGAGCGGCTGGCGGAAGTGGAGAGTCACGATTTCGCTCCTCCCATTGCCATGCTCCTGAAGCTGGCCCAGGCCCTGAACGTCAGCATGGCATACTTCTTCGAAGATAAGGCCGGGACCGAGAAGATCGCCGTGACCCGGGCGGGGGAGCGGGTGCGGGTGACGCGGCGTCCCCACCATGGCGAGGGGGAGATGACTTATGTCTACGAGACCCTCGAGATTCACAAGGCAGGAAAGCACATGGAGCCGTTCATGGTGGAATTCCCGGCACTGGACACGAGCGACATGGTTTTCGTCAACCACGACGGCGAGGAATTCCTGCACCTCTTGGACGGACAGCTCGAATTCCGTACTCCCGACCGTGTGGAGGTGCTGCAGCCCGGCGACAGCATCTATTTTGAATCGGATGTGAGCCACAGCTTTCGGGGCGTGGGGGAACAGCCTGCCAAAGCCATTGTGGTCGTTTGGAACAGGTCCTGATGGTCTTTCGCATGTCCGGGCTGATGCCGGTTCACCCCCGTTTCGCCTCAACGGCATTGGCTCCGATGGGAGCAATCCATGCTTGAAATCCGTTTTCACGGACGGGGAGGGCAGGGGACGGTCGTTGCGACCATCCTCATGGCCAAGGCTTTCTTCGACGCCGGCTATTGGGTTCAGAGCTTCCCCCTGTTCGGTGTCGAGCGCCGGGGGGCGCCGGTGGAGGCCTATCTGCGGGTGGACTCCAAGCAGATTTGGAAACGCACGAACGTCTACAAACCCGATCACATTGTGGTGCAGGATGAGACCCTGCTCCGGGGGGTCGATGTCACCCAGGGGCTCAAGCCCGGAGGCTGGATCCTTGTCAACTCGTCTGCCGCACCTTCACCCCTTGGGACCTACGCGGGCTTTCATCTCGCCTGGGTGGACGCCACGTCCATCGCCCTCGAAAACCGCCTCGGTACGCGAACGCACCCCATTGTCAATACGGCCATGATGGGCGCGCTCGCCCGAGTCCTCGGGATGCCGCCCATGGAGGCTGTGGCGGCGGCCATCCGGGAGGATCTGCCCGACCGGAGCGAGCCGAACATCGTGGCTGCCAAAGAGGCATACGAACGCGTGCGGATCCTTGGACTCATTGGAGTGGAATCGGTGGGCTGAGGCCGATCGAACCCTTCCTCTTGACCATAAAGACTTCCAGTGAAGACGGGTGACTGCGGGATGACGGCGGTTATAATTTGAAAGGTGACGATGGGACGAGCATCGACGGTAACCTTGCACTGAGATCGAGGTCCGTTGGACCCGGTCTGACCGATCAGCGAGATGCGCCATGAGTCAAGACGAACGCGATCACCCCCTTCCTGTGCTTCTCTCCCGTTCCTCCATGTCGTCGGAGGTGAACAAGACGGGCTCCTGGCGATTTCTGCGCCCGCGATACGATGAAAAGACGGCGCCGTGCAGTGCCGCATGCCCGGCGGGCGAAGACATCGCCCGCATCGAGATGCTAACGGCTCAGGGTCAGTTCAAGGAAGCCTGGGAGCTCATCCTTCGTGAGAACCCGTTTCCGGGGGTCTGCGGCCGGGTCTGCTACCATCCCTGCGAGGTCGTGTGCAACCGCAGGGAATACGATGAGGCCGTGGGGATACACAACGTGGAGCGCTTTCTGGCGGACCAGTCCACCCAGTACGGCCTGACGGCTGAACTGGACCGAAACGAAGCCCGCCGCCAGCGGGTGGCCGTGGTGGGGGCCGGGCCGGCCGGTCTTTCGGCGGCTTACTTCCTGGCCGGGCTCGGTTACGCGGTGGACGTCTACGAGGCCGCGCCGGAACCTGGCGGGCTGCTCCGATGGGGGATTCCGCGCTACCGACTGGCTCAGGCGGCTGTTTCGGCTGAAATTCAGCGCGTCCAGGGCCTGGGGGTTCGGATTCATGCGGGCAGGCGCGTTTCGGGCGATTTCGTGCGAAGCGCGGCCGAGGATCACGATGCCCTCTTCCTTGCAACGGGCCACTGTGCAAGCCTGCGGCTCGGCATCCCGGGAGAAGATCTTCCCGGAGTGGAAGATGGCATGCGTTTCCTGCGCCGGATGGCAACGGACGAGCCGGAGCCCCTGGAAGGACATGTGGCGGTCATCGGCGGCGGGAATTCGGCCATGGATGTGGCCCGTACCGTGGCCCGCCTCGGCGCCAGGCCGATCATCCTCTATCGCAGGCGCCGCCGGGACATGCCCGCCTTCCCTGAAGAGGTCGACATGGCCCTGGAAGAGGGGGCTCAACTTCTGGAGCTCCGGTCGCCTGTCCGCATCGACCAGGATGGCGGCGGCATGGTGCTCACCCTGCAGGAGATGGTGGTGACGGGAGAGGATGACAATGGCCGTGCACGCATTGTACCTCACCCGGACCAAGTGGAGAGGATTCCTGTGGGCCGGGTGTTCGTGGCCATCGGGCAGGAGGCTGAAGAAGACTGGATGAGTGCTCCGCTTGCGGAGAACACGCTGACGGTATTCGACAACACAGCCATGCTGCTAATGGAGCGTGGATTCCCCGTGATCCGCGGCGGTGACCTTACGAACGACGTCAAGAACATCACCCGGGCCATTGCATCG
>CAZEOY010000586.1:0-2845 GCA_964513835.1 uncultured Syntrophobacteraceae bacterium | reverse complement strand
AGGCTGAAGAGGCTCTCAATATGGAGCAATGTGGGGGTGAGGAGGACGAAGAGGCTTCGGAATCCTGTGGAGCCCCCGCGGATGATTTTGAAGACGATCCCGTAACGTGTTACCTGAAGGAGGTTTCCAGTTATCCGCTTCTCTCGCAGGATCGCGAGATCGAGCTGGCCTTGACCATCCGTCGAGGTCAGGACCGCCTGGTAGAGCTGGTGGAGGTCAATAAGGCGCAAAAGAGGTCCATCCAGGAGCTCGACGGCAAAGTGAAAAAACTGCTTTGCCATGAAAAGACCTTTCCGGGGGTTCGCGATAAGGTCCTCAAGGTGATTCTGCGCTCCGTGGAGCGGGCGGCCCACGATGATCCCAACGATCAGCTGATTGCCGATATGCTGAGGGAGATCCGTTCCATCATGTTGGCCATCGAGCTGGCCAAGCAGGAAATGGTTAAAGCGAATCTGCGGCTCGTTCTGAGCATTGCCAAACGGTATCGGGGTCGGGGAATGAGCTTTGACGACCTCATTCAGGAAGGAAATCTGGGTCTTCTCAAGGCAGTGGGCCGTTTTGATCACACCAAGGGAAATCGCTTCAGCACCTACGCAACCTGGTGGGTGCGCCAGAGCATCATCCGGGGGATTTATGACAAGACCCGGACGATTCGTCTCCCGGTTCACTTCATCGAGCTGAAAAACCTGTTCTTCAAGGTGTTCTACGAGCTTCTGAAGGAGCTGGGGCGCGAGCCGTCGCCCCAGGAAATTGCCGACAGGGCCAGTCTTCCGCTGGAAAAGGTTCAAATGGTTCTGACTCTGGCTGCGCAGCCCGTTTCCCTGGAGACGCCCATCGGCGATGATGAACAGAGGCTTGGGGATTTTATCGAAGACGAGCGAGCGGTCTCTCCCATGGAAGAGTGCTCGGACCGGGAACTGGCGGAAGTCACGCGAAACCTGCTCTCGACCCTTCAACCTCGAGAAGAGAAGATCCTTCGACTGCGTTTCGGAATCGACGGTCAGCCCGCAGAAACTCTTGAGAAAATTGGCAAGACATTCAAAGTCTCCAAGGAGCGCATCCGACAGATCGAGAAGAAAGCCCTGCGAAAGCTCAGAAGTCCCATTCGTCAGGCATCGCTGAAAACGTTCGTTGAATAATCCTCACAACCACTTCCGCCGCAAAAAGAAAGGGGAGAGGATGACCTCTCCCCTTTTGACGTTTTTCAGTTAACATCAGCCGGTGAGGTTGGTGTTGACGCCAGGGCGGCGGCCTGTGTCTTCCACTGCCCGAAGAGCTTTCCGGCGGCGATGAGTCGTTCAACCCGGCTTCGAACGGCGTCAGGAAGTGGCGTGGGCGCCCATGAAGGCCGGGGTGTTCCCGGAAGGGGCATGAAATGATGGAGATGGGCACGGGCTCCCAGCCGGGTCAACTGCTCCATGAAGTCCAGGGTGGCCAGCATCTGGTCCATCCGTTCATCCGGCATGCCCAGCATGAAGTCCACGATGGGGACAAGCCCCTCACTCGATATGATCTCGCAGGCGCGGGCGACGGCTTCCACGTCATGTCGGCGGCGCATGACTTCGAGCATGTGCCGGTCTCCGCTTTGCGCTCCCAGGACGATGTGCGTGTTGTGGCATATTTCATGTATCAATCTGACGTTCTCATGGGTGACGAATTCCGGGCGAACTTCCGAGGGAAAGGTTTCTTCACCTTCCCCTACACAAACGGCTTCAAAGCCTTGCATCAGTGTATTTTTCGGGATCATCGGTGGCGTGAGGTCTGCCGGCGAGCAGGAGGCGATCTCTGCGCCGGGGTGGTTTTTGACGGGATGAAACGAACAGCATTCATCTCTTTCTGGGATGCTTGAAGCGGATCTCGTGTCTTTTTCTGATCAACCCCTTTGACCATTGATGCTCAGACCGAAAGGCTGAACATGCTTCTCTCGCTCAAAATACTCCTTTTGCTGTGGGTCATCAATTTCGCTCCACCTCTCCTGGCTCACATCCTGGGTGACCGATGGAAAACCGCCGTGGACAGGGGGCGGCTCTGGAAGGATGGCCAGCCGATTCTGGGTCCCCACAAGACCTATCGAGGGATCCTGGGTGCGGCCGTCGCGGGTTTGACGGGAGGCTGGCTCACGGGGCTTGGGCCGGCCATGGGGCTCCTGGCGGCTGCACTGAGTATGCTGGGGGATCTGCTTTCGAGCTTCATCAAGCGGCGCCGGAAGCTGCCGAGCGGCAGCGTGTCGGCGGGACTGGACCAGTTCTTCGAAGGAATCCTGCCGCTTTTGCTCTTCGCCCCTGTCTTTTCCCTGGGCATGATCCAAGTGGTCTTACTCCTGGCTGTCTTCAGCGTCGGTGCCTATGTCGGCTCCTCTTTCTTCAAGCAAATCCTCCTCTGTAAGCCTTACGAAACCTATCCGAGGCATGTGGCCAGTTGGGTGCGGTTGAGAGAGCTGCGCTCCTGTCAGATCACCTCCAACCCGCTCCACCATCTGGTGAACTTCGAAGATGCCATCTACTATCATTTCATCATGGAAACGGTCTTCCGCCGGCTGGGGCTTTTTGAAAAGGGGGTGCAGAACGCTCTCGATTTTGAGACGCGTGAGGTCACGTTCACCTTTCCCGATCTGCCGCCATCCTTCAATGGTTACAGCATCCTCTTCATGACGGATCTGCATTTGGACGGCCTGAAAGGTCTGACAGAAAAGCTCTACAGAGTCGTCGGGGAGATGCCCGTCGACCTGTGCCTGATTGGCGGGGATCTGCGCATGGAAACTCACGGGCCGTTCGACAAGGCGCTTGAGCATTTCAGGCGGCTGGCCCCCGCTATTCAGGCCAAGGACGGTATCGTCGGGGTGCTC
>CAZEOY010000585.1:0-2847 GCA_964513835.1 uncultured Syntrophobacteraceae bacterium | reverse complement strand
TCCTCCTGAAGGGTTGGGATGAAGTGGACATGCTCGTCCAGGATGCCCCGATGGGCGATCATGTCCGCAGTATAGCCCGAAGTGTAGAGGCACTTCAGGCCCGGTCGGATGGAGTCGATGCGTGTAGCCAGCTCCAGCCCGTTCATCTCCGGCATGACCACATCCGTCACGAGCAGATTGATAGGGCCCGGATGGTCCTCGGCGAGGCACATGCCTTCCTTCGGTGACGGCGCCGCAAGAACCGTATATCCCAGGCTCTCGAGGATTCCTTTGGAAAGAGTCAGAAGCGCCTTATCGTCCTCCACCAGCAGGATGGTTTCGGTCCCTCCCGGAGGTTCCCCCTTCTCCTCGTCTTCCATGGCCTGGGCCGGGCTCTCATCGAATCGCGGCAGGTATATCCTGAAGGTCGCTCCCATTCCCGGCTCGCTCTCCACATGGATGTATCCGCAGTTCTGTTTCACGATGCCATAGACGGTGGCCAGCCCCAAACCGGTTCCCCTGCCCATTTCCTTGGTGGTGAAGAAAGGCTCGAACACACGATCGAGCGTCCTCCGGTCCATACCCTTTCCGCTATCCCTTACGGAGAGGAGCACGTATTCAGACACGGCGGGCCCATCCTGGTCGAGAAAATCCGATGGCGGGGTCGCAGCATTTTCGGTCTTGAGGCATATGGTTCCCGTTCCTGATATGGCGTCCCGAGCGTTGACGACCAGGTTGACCAGGATCTGGTCGATCTGCGAGGGATCGACCTTGACCTTCCCTATTTCATGACCGGGACTCCAGACCAGATCGATATCCTCACCTATGAGTCTTCGGAGCATCTTGAGCATCCCGGAGATGATATCATTCAGATCCAGGACCTTAGGTCTGACCGTCTGTTTGCGGGCAAATGCGAGCAACTGCCTGGTGAGATCGGCCGAACGATCGGCGGCTTTCTGAATCTCCGAAATGTGCTGGTGGAGAGGCTGTTCAGATGGAAGAAGCTCCAGTGCCATTTCGCAGTGGCCGATGATCACCCCCAGCATGTTGTTGAAGTCATGTGCCACTCCACCCGCCAGCCGCCCAACCGATTCAATCTTCTGAACATGGAACAGCTGACTCTCCATTTTCATCCGTTCGTCTTCCGCCCGTTTGCGCTCGGTAATGTCAACATCCATTCGGAAGACTTCCACCACCGTACCATTTTCAATCAGCGGCCAGCATGAAGAGTAGACCCATCGCACCCCCCCGTCCCGAGGTCTCACGGTGAGCTCCTTCGGATGCGACATGGTCCGGGTGTCCCACACCTTGTTCACTGCGTCCTCCAGTGTGCCCGGGGCCTCAATCAAACTCAAAATCTGTTCATAAGGCATCCCGATGGCCTCTGAAGCTGCATAGCCATACAAGCTCGTGCTGGCGTTGTTCCAATGGCGGATCATTCCGCGCCGATCTATCCCCTGAATGGCCACAAGAGGAGCGTTTTGTATGACCGACTCGAACCTGAGCAAGGCTTCATGCCTTCCGCGCTGGGATTCTTCCAGAGCAATCAGCATCTGGTTGATATTCCCGGCCAGGCTGGCGAGTTCGTCGCTGCCGTCTGAGGGCACCCGCATACTTGGATCGGCACCTGCAGCAATGTCTTTGACGCTTCGGTCGAGCCTGAGGACACGGCAGAGGACAAGCTTTTCTAAGAGCAGAAAGGTCAGGACGAGAAACATGAAGCCGAGGAGGAGGACCGAAACCATCAGGTAACCCACGCTCGTTTCTCCGAGCCGATGAATCTGTCGTGGAATCTCCACATGAAGCAAAAGGGCAGGCTTGCCGTAGGCATCGCGGAGAAGACCATATCCAGCGATGATATCGTCGGAAACCTGGCGTACCAGAACCTCCTCGTTCCCCGGGGCAGTCACCGGACCTTCCGACTCCCCGGCCAGGGGGCCTGCCTCATACGGCTGAATACTGAAAGTAAGGTGTGTCAGGCTGGAAATGAGCTGGACCTGGTGATCATCAAAGGCGCGTCCCATGACGAGCAGCCCGCGTGCAGACCCCTGCCCCTCCGTGGGAAGAATCGCCCTGGAAGCCAAAAACATGGGGCCTTCGGGCAAAAGAATGACGCCGGCAGTGCCGGTATGGACGCTTCTTTCACGATCCAGATGCAGGCGCATGAATTCCCGGCTGGCAATGTGATCCAAAACGCCCTGGGCAACGCTTGTGGCTTTCTTCGTTTGCAGATCAAAACCTGTGCCGAAGACGACTTCTCCCTCATTGGTCAGAAACAGGACAAGGTTGAGTCGAAGCTCGGAATAGGTGGTGTCCGGGAGGTTGCGCTCCACAAACTCAGGATCTCCCTCCCCTATGAAGGAATAGGCTTCATCCCAGACGGCCCAGTCGTTCACCTGACTGCTCAGATTGTTGATCTCGTAGGCGATCGTGTCCTGAAGGCGCTGCAGCTTCTGTCTTACGTCATGGTCCTCCACTTTGGCAAAGCCACGTTTCAGAATGTCGGACGACACCGCGAAGATCATAGCCCACAATCCAAGAAGTGTGATCCCCACGGTCAAAAGCATCTTTTTTCGAAGACTCAAGCCTGACCTCCTCTGAAGGGAAAATAGCGACACAAACACATTTCGCCATTTCGACGCAATAACTTGAGGCTGCTCTCTCAATCTCATTCGGACCTCGACTCAACCACTCCCTTCTTGCCCCGTCCATCCCGTATCGAGCCGGATTCTGGCATGGAGTCCGCTGTGACCGATCCCCCCCATGAATAGGGGATGGATGACAAGGCACCTCGGATGGTATGTAGCAGTCTCTCATGCCCCTACGGGGCACCCTGAACGATGAAGAGGACGGCAGCCACAGTGCTTC
>CAZEOY010000584.1:0-2851 GCA_964513835.1 uncultured Syntrophobacteraceae bacterium | reverse complement strand
CTTTGGGAAATTTGCACACGTCCTGGTGGATGAAGTCCAGGATTTCAGCCTGGAAGCGCTCAGACTCATCAGGGCCATCAGCCCGGTGGGTGACGGCACAAGGGATCCACTGTGCACTGTTGGGGATGGGCACCAGCGAATCTATCGCACCAAAATTCCTCACGGCAGAGTCGGCATTGATACGAGAGGAAGGTCACGTCGTTTGAAGATCAACTACCGCACGAGTGAAGAGATCCGAAAATTCGCGCAAGGGATCCTCCAGGGATTGGACGTTGATGATTTGGACGGCGGCACAGTCAGCGTTGTGGGGGACCATTCCGTTTTCAGAGGTCCAGCCCCAATCATTGAAGTGTGTGCGAACCAGGACAAAGAGGCTGGTGCGGTGGTCGCCTGGGTGCAGATATTGATGAAGGATCATGGACTCAGTACCCATGAGATATGTGTGGCCCCCTATAAGCCCGAAATCCGGTCGGCCCTGACGGCCGCCGACATTCCGACCTTTCAGCTGAAACCGCGTGAGGAAGACCCGGGCTCTGACGAACCGGGTGTACGGATGGGGACGATCAAGCGCATCAAGGGACTGGAGTTCCGTGCAGTGGCATTGGCGTGCAGCGAACCGGCAGACCCCATGAACCATCTGCAGGAAGCGGATCAGCTGGCCAGGTGCGAGCGGTATGTCGCCGCCACGCGGGCTCGCGAACATCTCTTGGTGACCGTGGCTGTGTTACAAGATAAATGATGGTCCGGCTAAACCCACCAACGTTGTATTGTATCTCTGTCTACCTTTGAGGAGTATCCAATGGAGCTAAAAGAATATGCGACCGACATCAACAAGCTTGCTGCGGCGCTCGGGAGAATACTAAGGGCAAAAACGCCGTCGGATCTAGAGCTTGCAGACATGTTACGAGAAGCACTGACCGCCGCAAAGGCTGTCTCTATTGAACAGGTGGTCGAAAAGATAGAGGGACGGCTAAACGAAGTTCAAATGCGCGTTGATCAAGCACTGAACGAACGGCGGGAGGTATTGCTGCAGGCTGCCAAGCAAGCTGAAGTGCCTTTCAAACGTTACGGCGACTATGATCGCCTCGGGGTGTTCAAGGTGCTGTACCGAGGGAAAAAGGTCAGACTTGAGGTCGGGAGTGAGGTCTTCAGGGATTTCGAAGAGGTGGATGGTCTTCGGGTTTTTGAGATTATCCGAGAGTCTCGACAATTGCTGGAATCACAGCCATTCGACCGAAGTAAGTTTTTCCGCCTTTTGAAGCATTCATACCGCGTGGCCAAGGATGAAGAACTGGCCAGGGATGGCTGGGTGTCTGTGCAGAGACTATATGCATACTTGGTTTTGATGCGCCATATCAACTCAGAGGAATTCATTAAGAAGCCGGAGGGGAAGAAATTCCAGAACTATTCAACCGCTCAGTTCGTCTACGATCTTGCTCGGTTCGGCCACAGGGAATGGACTTTGGGGGATGAGATCTTGCGTACTCGCACCCCCAACATGGCCACAGTGGCAAGTGGCAGGGCCATGACTCTTCCAAACCTGGATACTGTCGAAACACTGGGGCCACAACTTGCTGTCTTGAGGATCGAAAAGCGGGAGGCATAGGGTGAATCCTAGGGAAGCTCTCGCCCGGCTGGCTGAGACTGGAACACCACCTGATGCGGAGAGTGCTCTCCGTATTTCGGTCGGACTGGATGAGAAGATATCACTTTTCCGGAATGAAACGCTGCCTTTTCTCAGTGGTGGCGGTGCAGAGCTACAATTCATCCACGCACCTTACGGACGCGGGAAAACACATCTTCTCTGGATGCTGAAAGAACATGCCCGCAGGCAAGGATTCGTCACGGCATACGTTGACTGCGCCACCGGCCAGTCGCCCTTTTCATCTCTCAGAACCACCTTCAACCAGATTGCTTCCAATCTTGATCCGCCATACTGCTCAGCTCATTTCTGTCAGCAAGGCGGAATCAGAGCCGTGATCAATGAGGCCGTCTCAAGGGTCAGTGGCGCGTCGATCCAAGATTTGATCAGTAAGATACGCAAAGATCACAATCTGGCCACCGACTTTCGCAACTTGGTTGTCGCTTACGCCCGGAGCGTCCTAGATGGCACACAGCCCGATTATCTGAGGCAGCAACTGGGAGCACTGCTATCGGCCAGCTCCACCGTGCGTGTGACCATGCGAGAGCTCTACCGCATGTATCCTCATCTGCCGCGTCCCATCGGAAAGCTGGGTAACCGTAATGCAGCCTCATGGGTCCGCTCTATTGCGTCGCTTCCGGTATCTCTCGGTTATCCAGGTCTGGTGGTCCTGTTCGATGAAACGGAGAAGACCCACTCCATGAAGAGGCTCTCCATTAAGGCACGTAGGGAGCACCTGGTAAATTTACGGAATCTTATAGACCACATGGCGACCGGTGCTTTCCGAGGGTGTGCTATCTATTATGCAGTTGTGGAGGAGTTTCTGGAGATTGCCCAGAACGAGCTCGAGGCGCTGAGCCAGAGAATTGAGCGCATGTGGTTGGGCACTGACCGCCCCATGCCCAATCCGCGAGCGGTATGGGTAAGCCTTGATGAGCTTACAGATCCAAATCCTGAAGATCCTGCATTCTTCGACAGGTTGGCAGAGCATCTCATGGAACTTGGCACCGAGGCCGGCTTAAATGGCAACGCTGCTGATCTTCTTCTTCAGAAGCTTAAAGCACAAAGCATCCAACACTCAAATTCCATTAATGTCGGTGTGGTGCGCGAGTTTGTCAAAATGGCGGCCGGGAACATAGCTTTTGAGCTATCAATATAATGAGCCCCAAAAACTGGACCACGTGCTAAGTAAGAAAATGTGATATCGAG
>CAZEOY010000583.1:0-2852 GCA_964513835.1 uncultured Syntrophobacteraceae bacterium | reverse complement strand
CGCAACGTGAGGGTCGATCCACTCCTTCGCCACCGTCCTCATGGCGTCCAGCACCCCCTGCATGTAGTCTCCCGTGATGTCGCCATCGGCAGCGATGAGGGAGACGGGTCTCCCCCCGTTGGCAGTGCGCACCCGCTCCAGCACCAGCTCCGCATCGTCCCCGATGATTCCCGAGGCGCAGGTCGTCACCACGAAGAGGGGGCCGCTGTGCCGGGCGGCGGACTTCCTGACGGTTTCCTCCAGGGAGTGATTGCCGCCGAAGATGACGATGTCTTCATCCATCCGGGAGCAGTGCAGCGACAGGCTTCTCCCCCGGTCCAGGTTCATCCCGTAGCGGTCCCACACCCTGCGTGCCGACGAAACCACTCCCTGGGCCGTGAGATGAGCACAGCTCTGGGGACCGTGGATGACGACGGCCCCGTCGAGAATCTGCATCACCGTGTGGGCCGCCCCGTTGAAAGCGCACCCGAAGAGGATTCCCTGAGTGCGGACGCTCTTGGAGCAGTACCGCTTGGGCGGAGGGTGGGGACCGGCCGGAGCGGAAAGGGGTGGGGGAATGGCTCCAGCCCCGACCGTTTCCTCCGGCAGAGCACCCAAAGGCGTTGCTGCCCGGCTCCCCGGTGCCGCTTTGCCCAGGACCACCCGTTCGAGTTCGCCCGGGGTCAGAGGGCAGGCCGGAAGCCGCACCGGGTCATGGGTGATGAGGTCGGCCAGCCGATGGAAGGACTGGGCCAGGTCGGTTTCCGGAAAGACTTCCATGACGGTTCGACCGGCTCGCTCCGCCTGGCTGAAGCGCTCGTCGCGGGGGAGACACGCTACGACGGGGAGCTGGACGGCCTCGGCGAAACAGCAGATCCGTTCGTCTTCATCTTCCAGCCCCCGTTCGTTCCAGAGGATGCCCCCCACGCGGGGACCGCGGCCCTCGTAGTTCCGAATGCCGCGGAGGATGTTGTTGCCGGCGTAAAGGGCCATGAATTCGCCGGAAGTCACGATATAGACCAGCTCGGCGTAGTCGTCGCGCAGGGGAACAGCGAATCCGCCGCACACCACGTCCCCCAGAACATCGTAGAGGACTGCATCGTAGCGGCAATCTTCGATTCCCAGCTGCTCCAGCAGTTCGAAGGCGCTCAGGATCCCCCGCCCGGCGCACCCGATGCCGGGCTCCGGGCCCCCGGCCTCGACACACGATACACCGGCAAAGCCCGTGTGAACAATGTCCTCGAGCCGCCTCGAGTGGGGAGGCGTTCCGCGCAGGTACTCCAAGGCCGTGGTGATGCTCCGGCCCTGGAGAAGCAGCCGCGTCGAGTCCTGTTTGGGGTCGCATCCCACCTGGAGCACCCGCCGGCCCGCCAGTCCCAAAGCCGCAGAGAGGTTCGCGGCAAGCGTGGACTTCCCGATACCCCCCTTACCGTACACAGCAATCCGTGTCATTTCCTCACCTCTTGGGCCGCCTCCCCGCGGGCCTTTCGAAGGACATCGCAACGAACAAGCCCGTCATAAGCGTGTTTCACGAAAAGAACCGAGCAATCCCCGCAGCGGACCTCGGTCTTCATCGTGCGTGATTCCCCGGCCAGGCCGGCTGAAGACCGCGCCCAGCGAGGGAAGCACAGAAGCTGGGAGGGGGCCTGAGAGGTGTACAAATCGACCTGATCCTTGAGCATTCTGTTCATACCGGGTTATTCCCGCATCGAGCGTCAGGGCGACATAAAGGCCACCTTGATGGGATTGAGGTTGGTGCTCAGCTGCT
This sequence comes from uncultured Syntrophobacteraceae bacterium, assembly GCA_964513835.1. Classification (GTDB taxonomy): domain Bacteria; phylum Desulfobacterota; class Syntrophobacteria; order Syntrophobacterales; family Syntrophobacteraceae; genus JALOOX01. The sequence goes on along the minus strand of CAZEOY010000583.1, from coordinate 1,105 downwards.
CCTCCACCTCATTGGTTACAGGATTGAGGATCCGTATCTTGGCGTTGGTGGCGTCGCACATCCACAGCATGCCGTTCCTGTCCGGGGTCCCCGCCAGCGTATCCCATCCGGCAATGTTGATGTGGCTCAAGCCCTGGCCGACCTCTCCCAGAACCTCTCCCGTCGTGGGATTGAAGCGATACAGGGTGTTGTCACCCCAACCGTCGTATCCCACGAAATAGCCGATCTCCGGTGAGACTATGGCCATGCCCGAGACGGCACCGTAGGGGTGATCCTCCTGCGTCCCATCATCCAGGACCATACTGGCTGCATACGTCTCGGGATCGATCGCTACGATTCCACCGGTGTACTCATACTGGGGATCGCCAAATCCCGGCCAGGAACCGACTCCCTGCACATAGATCGTGTTGTTGGCCTCCAAAAAACAGATGCCATTGGGGCTTCGCACGGGCAGAGGAATTCCCTTGAGGCCGTCGGAGCCCACTCCCGTGTCGATCTCCTCGTTGGTCTCCACATCGAAGACCGCCAGATAGGGGGTATTGGAAGGAACCCAGCCATTGTCGCTATTCAGGCGCTGCATGACCATGAACAGCTTTCCGTTTGCGATCACACCGCTGTGCATCTCCGGAAGGCCGTCGGAATCGGCATAGGCGCTCAAATCGAGCTCTCCCTGCTTGAACTTGATGGAATTCCTTCTATTTTGCTGTTTAGTGGCGTTGGGATTGACGATCCAGGCTTTGGTGGAGCCAAAGCGCAGCACATAGGCCTTCTCATCCGAGGCGAAAACCATATCGTGAGGATTGCTCGACCGCACATCCCCGGCGTCCATGGTTGAGTATTGCCAGACAGGGCGGCCGGGGCTCTTGAATCTGAATTTTGCGATGTTGTCTGAATTGAAGCGCTCTATGCGATAGAAATACTCTCCATGGGCCACCACGGTGATGTCCGAGATCGTCGGAGCCAGGTTGTTCCTGATCTTGCGCTGCATGACGCGCTTCTTCTTCACCTGATCGATGCTGGCGACGGAATGGGCTCCACTCGAATAGTCCGCCGCAGCCGTGGCAATGACTGCTTCCCAGCCCGCAGCGCCTCCCTCGCCGACAAG
>CAZEOY010000582.1:0-2856 GCA_964513835.1 uncultured Syntrophobacteraceae bacterium | reverse complement strand
ATACAGGTTGAAAAAAACATTGTCAACAGGCCTGCAAATTGATGAATGCCGTCCTCAACGGAAAAGTGAAGCATCGATGAGAATTCTTTTTCCTGCCCTGAAGAACCTCCCCGCAAGCCCTGACATGAAGCAGCGAAAGGACGACATCAGCGGCCCATGAAGAATCTTGCCTCAGACTTCTCGTTCATGAGTACCGCACGCTTTCTGATGAGGTCACAGATTGCGGCGACTGGAGGATCCGAATCGATGGCCTCTTCGGGACACATCCTCACGCAGGTGTGACAGTCGAAACAGGATTCACCGAATTCCGGGTAAGGGCTCAGTTGAATGGCGGCGGCCGGACACTCGTCCCGGCAGATCCCGCATTGGGTGCACTTCTCCTCATCAACCATTTTGGGGAACTTCTGACGGGGCGCTTTGAGCTTCTCCCGCATCTCGGCCGCCCATTCCGGTGGCTGATCCAGCAGAGTTTCCGGATCCAGGGGGCGAAAAGCCGGGGATTTCAAGCTGGTGCACAGAGAGCGCACGAAACCCGCCACCGCTTCATCGGCGGCTTCGTCAGGCTGTCCCAGGCCAAGCGGTTCCTGAGTGCGCCACATCATGGAGTGGATGCAGGGTACCTTGAAGGCCCCCGCCACGACATAGCCGAGCTCGCGCAAAGCCGTTGCCATTTCCCACAGAGCGATGCCGCTGCACACGTGGCCCCAGGTGGCGAAAGGTACGGCGAAACGCTCCCCGCGACCCTTCTTCGCTGCGGGAAGCATCTGAATGAGCTCCATGACCGGCGTGACCGCCAGGTCCCGGTAAACGGGGGAGCCGACGAAAAGGCAGATGTCACCCGTGGTTTGGCGAATAAGGTCCAGGGTTGCGGCCCGATCCTCCGGATGGTGCAGGTCCAGCGTGAAAAGCTCCTTTTGGGGCAACGACTTCAAGGCCTTCTCAACGGCTCCGGCGACCCTTCGGGTGCTTCCCGCCGGTGAGGAATAGACGATGAAAAAACGTGTCTGCATGGTGTCACTCGCTTTCGGAGAGGGAATGGAGACGCGTCTTGCGTCACCTGAATTCAGCGCCGTTCGATTTCCTCGAAAAATGGAACGCAGAAAAGATCGCCGCCGTAAAGCCGCATTCGTGTCTCCATGGCTCGCTCCCCGCAGCGGCGACAGATGCGGCCGGACATGATCCTCGCTTTTCGGGGCACATCTCTCGGGGGCTCCTTGATTTCGAACAGGGATTGAAGCGGCGCTTCAAGGATCTTGCGGCCAAGCTCAAGCTGAAGTGCATCGGAGCGGCGGTAAAAGGAAAATGCGTTCTTGCCGTAGTCCCTGTGGATCAGGTTTCCTTTCCCAAACGTGCATCCGGTGAGGAACTGGATTGCATCCACCCCGCACATGTCCGTCTCCACCACGGCTACGATCTCTTCGTCCTTGGAATGGGGTCCAATCTCCTCCAAGGCCAGTTCTGAGGCGCGGATGCCGATGGCAAGACCCGGGCACATGTGGCCATGGAACCGCTGTAATTCGTCAATGGTCTTCTCGTCGAGCTTCTGTGGATTCATTCGAACACCCCTTTGAAAGGCTCCTGCTGGAGCAGCCGAACCGGGAGTCAGCTCCGCCTGCGGCTCGGTTCGCGCGGATTCTTTGATCAGACTCCGCGCAAGTTGGCGCAGAGCAGGTGCTGCGGATCACACTATCTTGACAATAGCATCAATCCCGGATTTAGTCACACCACCGTTGTTCGATGATCGTCGGGTTCTGGGCTTGGTTTCATGGCAGCCATTCTCCAGTTGCTCTGCAAAGTCTCGAGTTTCGGGTTTCGAGTTGAAAACCCGACCCTCGTGAGCCTTTTGATTGTTCAGGGTGGCCAGGAGGGCAACGACTGACTGCTGCGACATTCCTGAGAGAGCTGCAAAACTGCCGGTCCGCCTCTGTTGTGAGCGCCGCAGCGTTGGACGATGGACAGCCGATATCGCCCGCTGCTCGGCACTGGCCATCGTATGGTAAAGCGGTTTTACCCGGATAGAATGCCTCCAGGCTGTCCAACCGGGAACCTCAAGGATATCTTCTTCAGACATGGCGGACCCTGCACCTCATCTTCCCATCATCCTCATTGCTGGCCCGACGGGAGTCGGAAAGACAGCCCTGTCCCTGGATCTGGCCGTTCGGCTCCGAACGGAAATCGTCAATGCCGATTCCATGCAGGTCTATCGCTTCATGGACATCGGAACGGCCAAGCCCACGGCTGAAGAGCGCGCCCGGGTCCCTCACCACCTGCTCGAGGTGGTCGACCCCGACGAGCCCTTCGATGCCGCAGCCTACGCCGAGCTTGCACACTCGGTCATCAGAACCATCCACGATCGAGGCAAAATACCAATGGTTGTTGGCGGCACGGGACTCTACATGAAGGTGTTGACCCGGGGAATCTGTCAGGGACCGACAGTGGATCCGTCGGTGCGCGAAATGTTGCGGCAGGAGGTGCATGAGAAGGGGCTCGCTGCCCTTCACTCCGAGCTCAAGGCTTCAGATCCGGTTCTGGGTGAATTGTTGCATCCACATGATCGCCAGCGAATCATCCGGGCCCTCGAGGTCTTTCGATCCACCGGCAGCCGGCTGTCGGAGTGGCAGGCAGCCCATCAGTTTGAGAAAAACCAGTATTCGACCATCAAGGTCTTCCTCTCTCGCAGGCGGGAAGAGCTTTACGATCGGATCAACCGCAGGGTCTTCAAGATGATGGACTTGGGCTTCCTCGAAGAAGTACGAGGTCTTCTCCGGCGAGGCTACGGACCTGAACTGAAACCCATGCAGTCCCTGGGGTACAGACAGTTGGCCCGGCATCTGCTGGAGGGGATCCCCCTGGACA
>CAZEOY010000581.1:0-2860 GCA_964513835.1 uncultured Syntrophobacteraceae bacterium | reverse complement strand
CCCTGAAAAACCACGTATTCGGGTAATAAGATGGATCTGTTGTTTAAGATGTCAACAACATCCTGCCAGCGCACCGTGGAAAAAATGGAGAGGAATTCACTCATGGGCCTTCATCAAGCGCAGTCATCAGAGACCAGAGAACCGCCTGAAGAGCGGCTTCCCTGTCAATCCGTGATACTGAAGCGCAACACCTCCAAAATACGATGATTGTGATCGGTGATCTCAACACGCCACGGCCCCTTGTCCGTCTCCCGAAGCTGGATCACGCTGTACGTTGACCACTTTGGCGGATAGAGCCTCAGCCTCGTCTGAGTGCTCAGATCCTCTCGATGATACCATCGATGGTAGATGATCACCGGCTGAGGAACCGGGTCGAACGACGTGTAGCAGTAGACTTGGCCGATATTGACCGAAAATGCAATGGCCGACCTTACAGGCACAAGATTCTCTACCTTTTCCGCCATGACGGACCGAGCAAGCTTCAGCTTGGGCTCTTCAGCCGGTGTCGAGGGCGCTGCTTGCTGGGGCTGCACAGATTCGGTCTGACCCTCCGCATGCGGACAACCGCAACAAACGGCAAGACCGAGAATAAGAATGACCAGCATGCTCCTGATCTTCAGGTTCATGAACCCTGCCTCCACACGAATGCTCAATGGAAAGAATCGTGGTGATGGAACGGCGTCATGAGGTGACTGGACCGCGTAAGGGCGTACCCGCGGTAAAGTCTTCAGGTCAAGCGGATGGATTTCACAAATCTCGACTGGTAAAGTCAATGCAGAGATCCGGACCGACATCCCGGTCGTCTAACTGCCTTTGAGACGATGAGTTGAAGAGATCGAGTCCATCTGTTCGCTCGGGGCTTTAACATCGCTGCAAGGCACTTGGTCGCCCGACTCTCGGCGCACCTCAAACCGGTGCGGCTCCTCAATTGTTCTCCCGAAGGCCAAGGGTGATCGACGGGGTAGGCCGTAAAGCAATGGGGCAAAGCCCTGTTTCAAGATAGCATGACTCCGTCGATCGTCAAGCCCTTTTATCCTGTATCGATGGGCATTTGCCGCCAGCACTTCCCCTCATGGAAGCCCCAACAAGCTCCGAAACGCTTCCCAAATCCGACCGACAATGGTAAGGCATCAGGCAGGCAGGCAGGAGCCCCTCGGGGCAGTGGGGACTGATTTCCAACCCTCCTTCAACTGCATGGGTTTTGCCTCCCCCACCCTTAAAGGATCTGCGGCTGACACGCGCCACCACCATCCGACACAGAGAGGGACATCCGCATGTTCTGCACGCAAAACGGAACGCGATTCTACACAAACATCTTCCCACAACTATTTGCCAAGGTCGTGATTGGGTTCCTGCTTTGCTGCCTGGTCACATCAGTCGCTTCCTCTGAGCCATCGAGCGGAACAGTGGTGAGTGTCTTCGACGGTGACACCATCCTGCTGAATTCCGGTGAAAAGGTCAGATACCTTGGCATCGATGCTCCGGAGGTCTCCCACCGGAGCTCACCGGCCGACTGCTTTGGGTATGAAGCGAAGGCCTTTAATGAAAGGCTTGTTCTCAATAAGAGAGTCAGTCTCCGCTATGATCGAGTCAAAACGGATGCTCATGGCCGTTTGCTCGCCTATGTGCTCCTGCCCGATGGACGGTGCATTAACACTGAAATGCTGATGCACGGCTGTGCGATGGTTTTCCGTTCCTCGAACGGCTTCGACAGGTTCGAGGAATTCCTCTCTTACCAGAGGCAAGCCATGCGGAACCGCCGCGGCCTCTGGGGACAATGTGCCGTGAATCCGTCAGAGCATTACGTGGGCAACCGCCGAAGCTATGTTTTCCATCGTCCAGACTGCATCTACGGACAACAGACGGGTCCCGGGAACCGAATCAAATTTGATTCCAGAACCAAGGCCCTGGAGGCCGGCTTCAGCCCGTGCCGCCGCTGCAAACCCTAGATGAAGGAGCAGAGCCGCATGAATCGCCTCTACCCTGGTCAACCCATGATCGGCGTTGCTGCCGTCGTCTTCGAAGGAGCCAGAGTGCTCCTGGTCCAGAGAGGTAGAGAACCCGCCCTCGGCAAGTGGTCGCTTCCCGGCGGTCTTGTGGAGCTCGGCGAGACCCTGGACGCTGCCGTGTGCCGAGAGGTTCTGGAGGAGACCGGCCTGGATGTTCGGGTGGTGGGTTTGGTGGCCGTTCTGGACCGTATCATTCATGACGAAGAGGGAAGGATACGGTATCATTATGTGCTCATGGATTTCCTCTGCCATTCCATCGGAGGAACACCGGCGGCTGGCAGCGATGTGACGGCATGCGGGTTCGTGTCGCTGGACGAACTGGCATCTTTCCCTCTCACCGAGGGAACCGAAAAGGTCATACGGCGAGCCTTTTCCGCCAAGAATTCGCCTCGACCTCTCATTTACGATCCCGCCCTTTGACCCACGCCCATCATGAGAGCGTTCCGAACTTTGTTCGGATTGGGCCCTGTCACGCCGCTTATCATTGCTTGACTTCGCGGCCTGCCTGTGCTTTATGACTGACCAGTCCGTCAGAATCAAAATCGGTGAAACGAGGACAGCCAGGTGAAGTCAGACCGTCAGAAACAGGTGGCCCGTGTCCTGCTGCGAAAGCTGGACCAGGGAAAGGAATCTCCCGAAGCCATTGCAGGGCTACTGGCGCACCACCTGCCCCAGAACCATTCGGTGGAAGGGGATGTGGAGGAGATCGCCCACTGGTTTGTCGCGCTCCGAGACACCCTCTCCAAGGGGGCAGCTCAATGCTCCATCAGCTTTCCACGCCTCATGGAAGTGTTCCGCAACGTTGTGCAACTGAGGGGGGTCGATCCAGAAGCCTTCTACACCCGGGTTCT
>CAZEOY010000580.1:0-2873 GCA_964513835.1 uncultured Syntrophobacteraceae bacterium | reverse complement strand
CCGAATCGGGAGACTCCCATCCTGGCACCTCTCCCAGAGTCCTCTTTCATTCCATTCCTTCTCGCCATGCCCGACTCTCTTGTAAAAAAACGACTTGACATATTGACAGTATACTGTTAGATATAGCGCTATGGAGAGAAGATACACCATCGAGGAGCTCTGCGAGCTTACAGGCCTGAGTAGAAGGACGATACGATATTACGTCCAGGAGGGCCTCATCGGACCCCCGGCGGGGAGGGGGCGGGGCGGGTTTTATTTTGACAGTCATTTGGGTCGGTTGGAAAAGATCCGAGCCCTGCAGGAGCAGGGAATGAGCCTCTCCGCCATCCGGGCCCATCTCCAGGGCGACCAGAGCGCGGCGGCGCCTCCCCCCCGGAGGGACGTCTGGGTGAGATACCGAATTGCGCCGGGGGTGGAGGTCAACGTCCGGCGGGATGTGGAGGAGAGGTTGGGGCGGAGCATCGCCGAGATCATCCGCATGGCCAGAATCCTGACGAAGGAGGACAGCGACCATGAGTGAAGCGCAATACGGGCTTATCGCAGAGGAAAGCCAGGTTCCCCTCACAGGCGTGGAGGTCCATGCCGACATTGCCGGCCGTGGGGCAAGGGTGAAGGTGGTCCAGAGCTTCACGAACGGGGAGAGCCATCCCGTGGAGGCCGTGTACCGCTTCCCTCTCCCGGAGGGGGCTTCGGTGTTCGGCTTCCGTGCCCGCGTGGATGGGCGGGTCGTGGAGTCGGAGATCGAGGAGAGGGAGAAGGCCTTCGAGCTGTATGACGACGCCATGATGAGCGGGCATGGGGCCTACCTCCTCGACCAGGAACGTCCGAACATCTTCACCCTCTCGGTGGGGAACCTGAACCCGGGCAACACGGCGTTGATCGAGATCGATTACACCACACTGCTCGACGGCTCAGGGAGCGAACTGCGCTTTTACCTCCCCACCACCATCTCCCCTCGATATCTGCCTGCCCAGACTCCAGATCGGGAGGGGATCCCGGAAAGGGAACGTCTCCACCCGACCTACGCGATGGACGTTCCGTACGGCCTGAAGATCCGCGTGGACATCCATGGCCGGGAGCGGATCAGCGGCGTGTCCTCGCCTTCGCACGCGGTTCAGTGGCGCATGGAGGGAGAGCGGATCCGGGTGGAATTCTCGGCCGATTCCGTGGCCATGGACCGCGATTTCGTCTTGACCCTGATTGGGAAGGAGGAGGTCGCAACGCAGGGTTTTGTCTGGAAGCGCGGGGATGAGTCTTTTGTCCAGGTGGATTTCGCCCCTCGAGACCGAGACCTCGGCTCCGGGGGGGTGGGGAGGCCGGAAGAGCTGGACATCGTCTTCGTTCTCGACTGCTCGGGCTCCATGCAGGGAAGCTCCATTTCTCAGGCCAAGAAGGCCTTGGAGGTATTCCTCAGGGGGCTGAGCAAGAAGATGAGCTTCAACGTCTACACCTTCGGCTCGCGCTTCGAGAAGATGGCCCCATCCAGCCTCCTCTATTGCGAGCCCGCCCTTCAGAGGGCCCTGGCATACCTCAAAGGCGTGGACGCGAACCTGGGCGGGACGGAGATCCTCGCGCCCCTGGCCGACATCCTCAGCCGCCCGGACCCCGAGGGGCGAAAACGCCGCATCGTTCTCATCACGGACGGACAGGTGGGAAACGAGCAGCAGGTCATGGACCTCGTGAGGACGCGCGCCGAGTCCGCCGCGGTGTTCACCGTGGGGATCGGTCATGGCCCCAACGAGCACTTCATCAAGGGCCTGGCGAGGTCCGGAGGCGGAGCGGCCGAGATGATCGCCCCGGGCGAACGGATCGAGCCCAAGGTGCTTGGCCTCTTCGGGAGGGTGCTGGGCCGAAGGATCGAAGGTCTCACACTGGCACTGGGCCCTGATTGCCGACAGGCACCCGCCGACGCCGTTGCCTTCACGGGAGAGACGAGGAGCCTCTTCGCCCGGGTGAAGGGATCCGACGGCGTACCCTGTGAAGTCAAGGTGAAGGGGACCCTGGAGGGACGGGACAGCGAGTGGACCGTCTCTCTGCTGCGTCTGAGCGAGGGCGGGGAGGCAATTCCCCTTCTCTGGGCACGGGAGGCCATCCGGGACATCGAGGAAGGGTCGGCATCGTTGCAGGGCTCCCGACAGATCGCGCGCAAGGAAAGAGCCCGAAGAGAGCGCCTCGTGCTCCTTTCGAAGGTATTCGGGATCATGAGCGGCGAAACGAGTCTGGTGGCCGTTGAAAGGCGCCTCGAAGACGAACGGACCCAGGAGGCCGCGGTCTTGAGGAGGATCCCGGTCATGCTCACCAAGGGGTGGCATGGGGTGGACAGGTTGTATGAATCGCGGTGTGCCGTGGAGGAGCCGTCGCCATGCATCGCTTCAAGGGAGGAGTGCGATATGATGATTTCGTATGAACTTGCATGCCACGAGTTCGATCGAAGCGCTCATGAGACCCCCCACATGGCGCCACTCAGTATGTCGCCGCGAACGCGGCCCGCAACGACCCTCGCGGGCCCCGCAGACTCCAAGGAGAGGATCCTGATCAAGATCCTCTCCCTCCAGAAAGGAGATGGGGGCCTTCCCCTGGATCCCGAGGCCTGCAGACTGCTTGGCGTCGAATTCCAGGAGATCGAACGGCTGGCCAGACAGATGAAGGTGGCCATCGAGGTGGACCGGTTCCTGCTCCTTTCGACGGCGATCGCACTGGAAACCCTCGAAATGCACTTTCAAAGTGAAGCCTCCATGTGGAGGGAAGTGGTGCGAAAGACCAAGTGCTTCCTCGGTGGCATGCTTCAGAGCGCTGCGCCCACCGTGAACGGGCAGGAACTGATGGCATGGGCGAGGGAATTCGCCCGGAGCCGCGTTCGGATCAGAGCCTCA
>CAZEOY010000579.1:0-2875 GCA_964513835.1 uncultured Syntrophobacteraceae bacterium | reverse complement strand
GAATTACGCACATTCAACTGCCCGGATCAGGAACGTTGGGCGAATAGTGTCCATCTCTGGCCTCTCTTGGGGTGGGCGAATTAACTTAGCGGCAATGATCTTAAGGGATGAACCTCGGGGGATATTCGCGGAGATGTCGCTCCTTCCGCCCGTAATAGTCCAACTGCTCCAGGATCCAGGAATCCAGCCTGCACCTCAGGTCTTGGACCACGACCGGGTACCGGTCCATCACATCCTCGCGCTCCCCCGGATCCGTCCTCAGGTGGTACAGGATCTCGATGCCATAATCCCTGTCCCGAATCATCTTGAATCCGTTGCGGACCACCCCATATTGATTCACGAGAGGCGTCAAACTCACCAGGAAGCGGGTCCGATCGTAGGGGAAATCCGGCGCCAGAAGGTTGCACCCCTGGAATCCCCGATGATCCGGAAGCCCAAGCAGTTGAAGGACGGTGGGAGGGATATCGATCAACTGAGCCGGCCTCCGGTCCACTCCCGGGGGCAGGAGAGGAGCGCGTACCACCAGGGGGACCCGAAGCACCTCGTCGTAGAGGCGATAGGCGTGGGCCGTGAAACCATGCTCGTGCCAGGCCTCCCCGTGGTCCGCGGTCACCACAATCACCGTCCGGTCCCACTCTCCCCGAAGTCTCAGAAAATTCAATAACCTCCCCAACTGCGCGTCCAGGTAAGCCACGCAGGCGCCGTACCTCCCCCTGACTTCCTCCAGACGATCCTTGGGGATGGTGAAAAAGGGGATACGCGGCCGTTCCCGTTTCCGCCCTTCCCCTCCCGGGAGGACGTACGGAAAATGAGGTGACTGCAGGTTCAAGGAAACACAGAAGGGATCCTCCCCCGCCTCGATCCATCGAATGGCCTCATCCACGGTGATCCGGTCGTCGATCAACGTATTCCCGACCGTATCATCCATCGACGAATGCTCGCGAATATTCTTTTCCCCATTTCCCGCCGCCATCGGCGCGTGAAAAAACCGGTCGGTGCCGGGACCCGCCAAGGTCCGGCTCATGTGGCCCCAGTGCTCATTCTGGGAGGAGAACACTCCCGTACGGTATCCAACTCCTTTCAGGATGTCATGAATCAGGACTCGTGGGCAGGATGGGGGCATTCCGACTTCCCAGTGTTCATGGGAATGGAGCGAATACTGTCCCGTCAAGGGACAGAGGGCAGCAAAGAGAGTGTTGGTCGACGTCGAGGTACAGTCCAGGAACACTTTCGACTCGCGGGCCAACGCATCCAATGACGGCATCAGGGACGGAGATGCTCCTCCGAGTGCCATGCAGTCGGCCCGCACCGATTCCATGATCACGATCACGACATTCCAGGGCTTCCGCGAGGTCTCATCCACACGGGCGAGATACTGTCCAGGGGGCTCCAACGCAGGGCGTTCCACCCGCATACCGGCCGCGGAAGCGTAATCTCCCCCGTTTCGACCCTCTGACGTCGGGAACGTGGAATGAATCAAGGCGGCCATGGGGCCTGTCCTTTGTGATCGCCGGACCTGAAAGACCTTGCGCAGGGGGAACGGGATGCCCGTCACCGGATCTTCCACGCTCGCGCCGGATTGCCGCTGGGCCGCCTCCCCGGCCGAGGCCAGGATAACGGAGGCTCCGAACAACGCGGCCGCGGAGTACGATACAGCCGATTTCCACGTCCGTGGCCAGCGCCTCCCCAGGAGAGGCAATCCCTTGAGACCGCCCACGCCCGCAATCAGGGCCACCGCCGGGACGATCATGAGAAGCCATGGATCGATCTCGCGAACGTACTGCAGCAGGACAGAGATATTAACCGCCATGAAACGCAACCCCCCGACATCCACGAAACGGCCCACGGACCAGAAGAGGATCCAAGCCGAAATCCACAGGAACAGGACCGTCACGACAGCCAGACTTCGGACGAACCCCAGGCCCATCCGCATCGAGGGACGACGAATCTTCTGTTCCAGATGACGGACCCCGGCCAGACCGGCCCAGCCCAGGAGGACGGCCACACCGGTGTACGCGGCCTCGGTGGCCAGGAGCGTTAGCCTTACCCACGTGGGCAACATCGGATCGCCCAGGAGACCGGCCGGCATGTGAACCGAGCAAGCGACCGTAAGGAGGACCACGATCGCCCACACTACGCCGGCGGCCGGACCGGGGCCGATTATCCATCGCTCCCAGCCCACGGCCGCGACCCGCCCTATCCCGGCTCTCGCAGCCCCGCTCTGCTTCAACTCGGCCATGAGCGATCACTGGCTCCATTCCGTGCCCATGTTGTCGTCGGTGACAATCCGGGCGCCATGCGTCCGGCGAAGGATTTCTTCCCGGCTGACGAGTTGCTTTTCCAGTTGCCGGACCACGCGATCGACCAGGGCCCGATCCGCAGGGTTGGAGCGGTCGAGGGGAGGCCTTTGATTGATCGGATATTCCCAGAGACTGTTCTTCCACTCCTCCAGGTCGTATCGGATGGGTGAATCGCTGACCAGCAGGAAACCCATCACCTGCAGGGCGTAGGGGAACTCCGTGGCCCCGGTCCTGAGAACCTCGGGCGATGACGTCGTGTTGTACAGATACACCCCGCCCGGCTTCAGGTGAGCCCGGATGAGACGGAGGAATTCGACGGAAAGCAGATTGGAGGCATTGGCCCTCCAGTGGTACGTCACGTTGGCCACCACCATGTCGAACTTCCGGTCCGGGTTCCGGAACAGCCACCGTCGGCCGTCGTCGATGACGACGCTCACCTTCGGATTCCGCAGAAGCCCGGCCACCACCGGATACTCCGGGATGAGACCGAGATAGGACGGATTGATCTCTATGACCGTGAGATGTTCAATCCCCGGAAGGGCGACTAGGACGGTGGCCCACGAACCGGAACTCAA
>CAZEOY010000578.1:0-2883 GCA_964513835.1 uncultured Syntrophobacteraceae bacterium | reverse complement strand
GCTACCTTCGAAAACCGCTGGACGTGGATGAGATAGAGGGGATCACTCGCACGATACTCCATTGAGCTGTCAGGGTGTTGTCACCGGGCCGAGCGGGCACTGGGAGCCCGCTCGGCTGCGCACCAATACGGCGAGGGGCGACTCAAGGCCTTGGGAGGGTTTAGAGACATAAGCCGTTTTGAGTTGAGCTCAGGAGATGGAGGGGCAGAAGACCGGGTGCTTAACTCAATGCCCACTCATCTTTATGGCTTGGGTTCGGTGGCAGCGGGAGTGGGCGATTTCACTGTATCAGCCAAAACAAGGGTGTGGGTGAGAAGAGTGGTGGGGGAAATGGATCAAACACCCATTTTGATTATTGATGATGAGCCGTCGGTTCTGGAGGCTCTCAGGATCTTTCTTGAAGACGAAGGTTATGAAGTTCATGAGGCTCTCGAAGGCGAAACGGGCCTGAAGCTATTTCGATCCATCAGCCCGGATCTTGTGGTGACGGACCTGAAGATGCCGGGAATGCCCGGATTGGATGTCATCAATGAGATTCGCAAGCTGAATCAGACCGTTCCAATCATTGTCATCACAGGGTACGGCACCTTGGATTCTGCCATCGAGGCGATCCGGAGCGAAGTGCATGATTTCATCACCAAGCCCATTGATCTGGACTATTTGAAGAACACTCTGGAAAAGGCTCGACTGGGGCTTCAGACGGCCGAAGAAATCCAGAGGGGGATGATATCGCTTCGCGAACAAGTCAATCTGCTTCAATTAGAGTGGAAAGAGCAGTTGTCACGACTGGTGGAGGTTGAACCCCTGGTCCAGACGGGCAGGCTGCTGGCGGCGATCCTGCACAATCTCAACAGTCCCCTGACCTACATCATGGGACAGGCTGAGTTGTTGCAGGCAGTTCATCCGGAGGTCGAAAATCTCGAAGCTATTCGAGAGCAGGCAGCGCGGATGAAGCGCATGATGACCACCTTCATCAAGCGTTTGAGAACATCCCAATCACGAGACACCGAGCCGCTGTTGCTCAATGAATTGCTTCGTGAGGAGGTGGTGTTCCTTGAATCGCATCCATATCTGAAGGCGCGGATAGACACGACCTGGGAGCTGGATTTCAGCCTTCCCCTGTTCACGGGGGTTGCGGCGGACTTCAGCCAGGTGTTCGGGAATATACTCCGCAATGCTCTGGAAGCCATGAATGGCCAGTCGGAGAAGAGACTCAAAATTCACACCTGGCATGATGGTTCGGGCATTCATGTCAGCATTCAAGACAATGGCCCCGGTATTCCGGAGCATTTGCTGGAGAAGATTTTCGAGCCATTCTTCACCACGAAGTCCCTGGACTGCGGAAGTCCCGGAAGTTTGGGAATGGGGATCGGACTTTATCATTGCCGGGAAATCGTGCATCAGTACGGAGGAGCCCTGGAAGTCTTGAGCAAGCCCGGCCAGGGCACGGCGTTCGTGATCCGTCTTCCTTTGTTGACCAGGCATTCCACGCACTGAGCCTGGTGGATGAAAGATGCTGAGCTTGAAATGTGCCGGCCCATGGAGGCATGGGTCTGGAATCCGACTCTGAATTCCCTTCGACGAATGAGATTGGCATGTCAGAAGTGATCCCCGGTTGTGAAGTGCTGCTGAAACAGGCGCCGTCATGGTTGAGGCATGCGCGGCTTGGAGTTCTGGTCAACCAGGCTTCCGTGACCCGTGATTTCATGAGCGTCCAGGATGCCATCTTGAAAGCGGGTGGTCGGGTGTGCTGCCTTTTTTCGCCTCAGCATGGTTATTACGCTGAGAAGCAGGCCAACATGATCGAGTCTGGGGATGAATGGGACCATGCTTCGGCTGTTCCGGTTATCAGTCTTTACAGCGAGGTTCGTCAGCCCTCTCGCGAAATGCTCCAAAACATCGATGTGCTGATCATCGATCTCCAGGATGTCGGGACCCGCGTCTACACGTATGGAACCACTGTCGGGCTCTGCCTGGAGGCAGCGCGTGGGCTCGATCTGAAGATCGTCATCCTGGATAGACCGAATCCCATCAATGGTCGCCAGATCGAAGGGAACGTGCTGGCTGCAGGCTTTGAATCTTTTGTAGGTCGCTACCCGATCCCCATGCGCCATGGGCTCACCATGGGGGAGTTGGCGCGTTTCGTGGTGCAGGAGAAGCGGCTCGATGTCGACCTGGAGGTCGTTCCCATGATGGGTTGGCAAAGAGCGGATTTCTTCTCGCAGACGTCTCTCCCCTGGGTCTTTCCTTCGCCCAACATGCCTAGCTGGGAGACTGCTCTGCTCTATCCTGGCCTGGTGCTGCTCGAGGGTACGAATGCGAGCGAAGGAAGGGGAACGACGCTGCCCTTCCATCTCTTTGGAGCGCCCTTTTTGGATCAGAAGCGGTTTATTTCCCTCCTCAAGGACGTGTCGCCGCCCGGCGTCGCATTCAGGCCCGCATGCTTTGAGCCGGTGTTTGACAAATGGAAAGGAGAGCTCTGTTTCGGTATCCAGGTCCACGTGACGAATACCGGAAACTTCTGCCCCTATCTAACCGGTTTAGCCATAACTCAAGCTTTCTTGATGCTGCATCCCGGCGAGTTTGAATGGCTGCCCCCGCCCTACGAGTATGAATATGAGAAGATGCCCATCGATATCCTGGTGGGGGACCGCAAGGTGCGGGAGGAGTTGGAAAAGGGGGTGAGCGTTTGGGAGATGGAGCAGCGTTGGTTGGGCGATCTCAAGGCCTTGGAGAATCTCCGGCAATCCATCTTGATCTACGAATGAGAAGGGATTGTCAGCGCGTGAGGCCGCCGATGCCGCTGCTTCATCCCTCCATGGTGAGAAGCACGGCTTCCGAGACTTCCCGCATCGACTTTCTCGTATTCATGCTTTTTTTCTG
>CAZEOY010000577.1:0-2886 GCA_964513835.1 uncultured Syntrophobacteraceae bacterium | reverse complement strand
CCCCACGGAACCGACTTCAATGACATCCTGCGGGTTCACCCATTCCACCAGGGCACAGCCAAACTGCTTCTTGATCTTCTCGGCCTCTTCCATGGAGGTGCGGAGACCCACGGAAATGTCCGAGGTGATGTGATTCCCCCCCAGGCCAACCACGCACGAATGACGGATGGCATTATCCACGAACACCGCCACGTCGCTGGTGCCGCCCCCGATGTCCACCAAGGCAACTCCCAGATGCCTCTCGTCAGCGTCTAGAACCGACTCGCTCGAAGCCAGGCTCTCCAGGACGACATCCAGAACCTGCAAACCTGCTCTCTCACAACATTTGATAATATTCTGAACGGCGCTCACCATGCCGGTGATGATGTGCACCTTCGCCTCCAGACGGACTCCAGCCATACCCAGAGGATTCTGGATACCCTCCTGGTCGTCGACGATGTACTGCTGAGGCAGCACGTGCAGAACCTGCCGATCAAAAGGCATGGCCACGGTCCGAGCAGCGTCCAGTACACGTTCGATATCGCTCTGAGTCACTTCGCGGCTTTTGATGGCGATCACACCATGGCTGTTGAGGCTTTGCACATGGGTGCCCGCCACTCCCGCATAGACGGCGGAAATCTCACAACCCGCCATCAATTCGGCTTCGTCGACGGCCTTCCTGATGGCTTGGACGGTTTGATCGATATTGACGACCACTCCCCCCCTCAGCCCAACAGAGGGGTAGGTGCCCACTCCCACAATATCGATGCCCTCGGGAGTCACTTCGCCGACTACGGCGCATATCTTCGTCGTCCCCAGGTCAAGGCCGACAACCAGTTCCTCTCTCCTCGCCATTTCCTCCCTTTCAACTGGCCCGCTCTTTTCAGCACGGAGCCTTTCCGCCCTTCTTTGCGATTCCTACCAGCCGCCACCCCCCTCCGGCTCCCGTGCCCTCAAACAGCACCTTCGGAATCGCGAAGGAAACGCCCCTTGTGCGGCATCCAGTCCTTCAGCAGGCCCCCCGGTCGACGAACCCGCCCCCCTAAATCCCCTTGGGAACAGGGAAATCTCCGGTAACAAAAGCTCGATTCGGATAATCCAAATCGATGCGTTTGACCGTCTCCAGAAGCTGGCGCTGGCTCAAATGGGCCAGAACCTGCCGGAGATGCCCCAACTTTCGTTCGTAGTCATCCCACCCCAACTCGATGGGGATCGCCTTCACCGTCGTGTACAGAATGAACCCCTCCTCGTTGTGCCATCGGCACTCGGAGATCTGATTCAGTGCGAACCAGCTCTGTGAGCCTGCAAGAGCAGCCATCAATCGTCTGAACGAATCCAATGCTTCAGCCGGCAACCGATCTCCCAGCTTCAGACCCGATCCTGCGAAGCCGGTGACCAGGGGGAGCATTGGGTGGGCATCCACAGCAGTCGGGGCGAACAGAAGGCCGTCTCGATCCATGACGAAGAATTCATCAGCAAACACAACAGCGACAGGCTCTCGTTCCACCACTTCAACCACGATGCGGTCCGGCAGGTCGACTTTCACCAAAGAGTCTTGAAGCCAGGCGATGGCTCTCACAGCCTGGGCCCGTTCTGAAACTTTGACCGTCAAAAGACTCGCATTCCGGGGAATGCCCAAGGCATTAAGGACTTCTTTGCGATCCACAGTCTTGAGACCGGAAATCTGTATTTCCTGCAGTCGAAACCACGGTCCATCCAGGAGTGCATGGTAAGCATGGGCGAATGCGGCACTGAGCGCAAACACGGTGGGGATGATCATGAGAAACCCGAAAACCGTTTTGACTCGCTTGAGCCATCGACGGATCTGAACCTTTCTGTCCTGGCGATAGCGGTTTCTCTTTTTTCGCATGGCGCCTTACCGGCGGAGCGTTCTTCCACGGAAGGTCGAACACTCCCCCCTCTCCGGTTGAGACTACAATATTAGAATTTCCCTTTCGAGACAAACACCAAATGTCGCTCGAACCGATTTCTCTACGTGATCCATTACGGCGCGCACATCCGCAGCTGTCGCCCCCCCAAGATTCACGATCCAGTTGGCGTGCTTCTCCGACACGGCGGCCCCGCCCACCCTGAACCCTTTCAATCCCGCATTCTCGATGAGCCACCCCGCGGGAGCATCGGGGGGATTTTTGTAAACCGAACCCGCAGAGGGCCAGTTCAAAGGCTGTGTGGCTTTCCGCTTCTTCACGCCTGACCGCAGTTTCTCTCGAATTCCACTTTTCGGGGAGGAGACCAGCCCCAGACATGCGCCGATGACGGTCCAGTCCATGGGCAACCGCATGGAGCGATACTGGGGGTTGAGATCCCTCCGCCCCAAGCGCTGACGAACGCCTCGCTCGTCAAGCAGTTCGAGCCAGAGGAGCACATCCGCCAGACATCCATCCCGTGTTCCCGCATTCATCACAGCGGCTCCACCCAGAGCTCCAGGAATGCCAACCAGCGGCTCCACCCCGCTCAGCCCATTCTCCGCGCAAAGACGAATGAGGCGCGCCAGTTTCAGGCCGGCTCCCACGCGGACTTCCACTGCGCCCCGTTCCCCCCCATACTTGACCCGGATCTCCGAGCACGCGCGGTTCAGCTGGATCACCACCCCGTCCATGGGCTCATCCGATGCCAGGACGTTGCTGCCTCCTCCCAGGACCAGATGCGGAACGCCCAATGCACGCGCCCGGAGAAGAATTTCGGCGATCAGATCGACGGACACCGGCCGCACCAGGCACCGAGCGGGCCCCCCGATGCGGAAGCTCGTAAAGTTGGCCATGGGGACATCCCACAACGCCTCAACCCCGCCCGCCCCCTCGGACTCCGCCTTGAGATAGCTCCACAGACCGGCCCGGGCTTCCGGCTCCAACGGTGCGGCACATCCATCCGCGGACAGCAAGGTGT
>CAZEOY010000576.1:0-2887 GCA_964513835.1 uncultured Syntrophobacteraceae bacterium | reverse complement strand
TGAAGGGGACCTGGACTGAGCGGGCTCCTGCTTGAAGCCCCATGTTTCACTGAATGCGCCTGGGATATCCATCCCGAAACAATCTCGCGGTTACAACGCCATCAATTACTGTCTTGACATCATAGGGAGGTTCCCTTATAGATTACGGGCTTTAGGTTTGACATATTCATTCTGGAGACCAACCCATGAAAACAAGCAGTGCCAAGTTTCAGGCAAATGAACGCAAATGGATCCTCGTAGACGCTGAAAACCAGATTCTCGGGCGATTGGCCACACAGATCGCTGTTCGCCTGCGCGGCAAGCATTTACCTCAATTCACGCCTCACGTGGACCTGGGGGATTTCGTGATCGTCGTGAACGCGGACAAGGTGCGTCTGACGGGCAACAAGTGGGACCAGAAAGTCTATTACAGGCACAGTGGTTACATGGGAGGAGTGAAAGAAACCTCCGCTCGCAAGCTGAACCAGGAGAATCCTGAACGGTTGATCCGCCTGGCTGTGTGGGGAATGCTGCCCAAGAATAGACTGGGACGAAAACTCATAAAGAAATTGAAGGTGTACCGAGGAACCGAGCATCCACACGAAGCTCAGCAACCTATGACGGTTAATTTCTAGGCGAATCTGAAGCTTTGCTCGGATGCACGAGGAGATTGTACAGTGATGGCCGAACAGCGTTTCTATGGAACGGGAAAACGAAAAACAGCAGTGGCACGTGTCTGGCTTCAACCTGGATCGGGTGTGATCACCATCAACAAAAGGTCCCTGGATGAGTATATCGACCGGCAGACCAGCAAGATGGTTATAGCTCAGCCTCTGGTCCTCACCGGCACATACGGCAAATTGGATGTCATGGTCAATGTGTTCGGCGGCGGCGGATCCGGACAGGCCGGGGCCATTCGCCACGGAATCTCCAAAGCGTTGCTCGACTTCAACCCGGAGTTTCGGGAAGTCTTGAAGAGAGCTGGCTTCATCACGCGCGAGTCACGGGTCAAGGAAAGAAAGAAATACGGAAGGCGAAGTGCGCGTGCCCGGTTCCAGTATTCGAAACGCTAATTCGGCGCATGATTGTCATGGTGTTTGACAGAGGGGAAGAATCCTGTTGCCGGGGAGTGACCATTGCGGTTCCCGGAAGCAGCGGTGGAGCCCGGGTGGGTGAAGATGCCGATGGAATACTTGCCCTGACGCATCATTGAAGACTCATCGGAGGTCCCCGTCTATTCATAACCCCATAGACAGCGACACCGATTTTGAAAGAGAAAGGGCACTGCGCCTTGAGCGCCGTGCCCTTTTTGCCTTCGCAT
This sequence comes from uncultured Syntrophobacteraceae bacterium, assembly GCA_964513835.1. Taxonomy (GTDB): domain Bacteria; phylum Desulfobacterota; class Syntrophobacteria; order Syntrophobacterales; family Syntrophobacteraceae; genus JALOOX01. Next base: position 1,587 of record CAZEOY010000576.1, on the reverse strand, counting down.
ATCATGAGGAGGGGAGATATGGTACGCGTCGCCATAGCAGGAGCATCGGGATACACAGGGTTTGAACTGATTCGGATCATCGCCCAGCACCCGGAAACCCGGCTCACGACCATCACCTCCAGAGCGCAATTGGGACAAAGGCTCGACGATTTCTACCCTGCATTCAGGGGTCATTTCGATCTTGTATTTCAGGAGCCCGATCCCGAAATCCTCACGCGGGAAGCGGATGTGGTCTTCACCGCCCTTCCCCATCAGGCTGCAATGGACATGGTTCCCGCATTGCTGGATCGTGGCGTGAAGGTCGTCGATCTGAGCGCGGATTACCGCTTTCGCGACCCGGCCGTATACGAAGCCTGGTATCAACCGCACAAAACACCGGAGCTTTTGACCGAAGCCGTGTACGGTCTGCCCGAGCTCTACAGGGATGCCATCAGCCGTGCGCGACTGGTGGGCAATCCCGGCTGCTATCCCACCAGCATCATCCTGGCGGCGGCACCGTTGCTTCAGCAGGGGCTGGTTCGCGCCGAAACCATCATCGCCGACTCCAAGTCAGGCGTTTCCGGCGCTGGCCGAGGGGCCTCTGTCGCCGTCCACTTCTGCGAGGTCAACGAGGGTTTCAAAGCCTACAAGGTGTGCGAGCATCGGCATACGCCCGAAATCGAGCAGGAGCTTGGAAGGCTGGCAGGAAGGCCTTTGACCATCAATTTCACACCGCACCTGGTTCCCATGAGTCGCGGGATTTTGAGTACAGTTTACGCATCCCTCGAGACAGGGGTTTCCTCTGAAAGGATTGACGAAACATTTCGGTCCTTTTACGACGAAGCCCCTTTTGTGAGGCTCTGCAAAAAGGGTGAATTTCCCTCCACCCTGCAGGTGAGAGGCAGCAACCACTGCGACCTCGGCTGGCGGGTCGATCCCCGTACGCAGCGCGTCGTTGTCGTATCGGCCATCGACAATCTGACACGGGGGGCTTCGGGCCAGGCCGTCTGCAATATGAACCTCATGTGCGGACTGCTCGAAACGGCGGGGCTCACGGCGGCTCCCTGGCAACCTTAGCGGCAACAATGGACCATCTTGACCTTCAAAAGAAGCGAAACTTCAAGCTTGTCCTGGAATACGACGGATCGGGATACCATGGGTGGCAGAGGCAGGAGGGTGTCCTCACGATCCAGGAAGTCCTGGAGTCCCGCATTGAGGTCATGTTGGGGGGCCCCATTCGGGTGAGGGGGTCGGGGCGGACGGATGCCGGAGTTCACGCCAGGGGGCAGGTGGCCAATTTCTACGCACGAACGCGCCTGAAACCCCGGGAGATCCAGAAGGGACTGAACAGCCTTCTGCCTGCGGACATTGTGGTGCTCGAAGCCGAGGAAATGGCGGACTCCTTTCACGCCAGGTTTTCGGCCAGCAGCAAAACCTATGAATATCGAATACTCAACCGGGAGACACCTTCGGCCCTGGAGAGGAACATCGCTTGGCAGATTCGCCAACGCCTCAGGGCCTCGCCCATTCGGGAGTGCCTCCAGGGGTTAATGGGGATGCACGATTTCTCTGCTTTCATGGCTGCGGGATCGTCGGTCAAGTCGGCCG
>CAZEOY010000575.1:0-2892 GCA_964513835.1 uncultured Syntrophobacteraceae bacterium | reverse complement strand
GAATGCTTCGTGTAGGGCACCCAGAAGCGTCGGGCCTGCGGAGCCAGCTCTCGGAGGATCTCGAAGCGCTTGAGGGCCAGGTCAGGCCCAGGATAGCGCACGCCGGTGATGTTCCCGCCAGGTTCTGCCACGCTATGGATCAGGTTCGTCCCTTCTATGTTGGTCTGACAAAACACCACAGGGATTTGAGTTCCCTGGGTGACCTTTTTTGCCGTAACCGACACTTCCGATGGGAAGACGAGCATCAGGTCCACCTTGTCTTTCACGAATCTCCTAAGGATCTGTTCTTCCGCGGCCGCGTCGAAGTTGGTCCGGTGGAAGTCGTAGGTGATGTTCTGCCCCTCGATGTAGCCCAGTTCGGTCATCCTGGTCTTGAAGCCGTCCACCGTATTCGCAAACACATCGAGACCGCACAGGATGCCCACCCGTATCACCCGCGGTTTCTGCTCGCCGCAGCCGCCCAGGAAGATGCCTGCCATCAGTGCAACCAGGAGTATTCCCAACGCTGGGTTCCTGGCCTTGCCCTCCTCCCGGTACCCCATGGCCATGAGTCCACCCCCTATGGCAACGGAACCACCTTCAAATGCGTTCCAAGCCCTTTACCGAAGACTTCTGGATTGTACATTTCCTCCGCACGGGGGGGCAAAGCCGTGAAAGTGCCGGGTGCTATGGCCTGGGCCACGTAGGTCAGGTGATAGCGGCCTGCGGGGAGGATCTCCGAGTAAAATCGCGCCGCCTCGTGGCGCAGCTCGCGGTGATAAAACGCCCAACGCGACGCGCTGAGCCGCTGCAGTTCCTGGAACTGCTCGCCGTAGGATCCTTCGGGAAGCGGCAGCTTTCCCTTCTCCAGATCCGTGAGAGAGGCCGTCGCCAGATCACGGTTCACGGGCTCCATGCCCCCCGGGATCGGATCGTCCAGGACGACGAAATAGCGCTCGGCCTGGGCCGATACGAAGAGGTCCACGCGAACCAGGTCCCCCAGCTTCACGTCCTCCGGTCCCTTCAGAAGCATCCACTTTCCCTCCCGCTCCACACTGTATTCCCGATGCACTTCGAGTCCGGCCAGACTTCCTGAAGGCTGCGTGGAGGAAACCTCGGCGGGTTTCCTCTCATCGGGTGCAGGCGCTTCAGGGTGTTCAGCCGACGGCGCAGGCGGGGCCGCGACGGGCGTCTCGTACGAAAGGGCAAGGGAGTAGTAAAGCGGCCCTTCACCGGTCTTGGCCACCCGCGCCGTGGCTTTCCGGCCCGGGTCTTCATCCCGGGTCCGATATTCGAAGGAAAGCGGCGGGTCGTTCAGCGCTTTGAATTCACCCGATCCCAGGGCCAGGCTGTCGAGCCATGCCTGGACTGTCATGGGACCGCGGTTCCGCTCGTAAGTTTTGCTGAAATCGATGAGCGCCTTGATGACGAAAAGGTTTTCCTGAGTCGATCGCCAAAATCTCTTGCTCTGGCGTCCCTGGAGAATGGTATGCAACAGACGGAGCGGCATGGCGCCGAGCTCGGACCTGCCCTGGCTCTGGGCGGACTCGAAGGCGAGGAGACTGCTCAGAATGGCGCTGTTATCCCGTACCGTGGAGGACAGGAGAAGGTTTTGAGCCCGAGGATCCAGGCTCTCGCGGAAGACGACTCCGGCAGCCGTGTGATCAGCGCGAGCCAAAATGTGCTTGAGGACTTCCTTCTGAGCCCGCTCGGTGCCTGCGACCCGCATCAGGGCCTGAAGGTAGAGCGCCTTTCCGAAAAGACTCATTTCGGGAATATCTTTTTCGAAGCGCTCCAGTTCATCCTTTGGAAGCTTGCCGCGCTCGGCAAGAGCCAGAAGGGCTACGGCCCGCGTGGTGGCGTTCATGGACCGGCTGTACGACGCTGCTGTCGGTGGATGATGAAGAAGGGACTGGAGGTATTTTTCGAGACTCTCCTCCACAACGGGCGAGGCCACATGACCGCGCTCCTTGAGCCAGCCCAGGCCCAGCGCCGTGAAAGCGCTCAGGTAGGGATCGATGTACTCGAACTTCGGCACGAAGTAGCACATTCCTCCCGAGGATGCCTGGAATTCGGCAGCACGAGCCACGGTCCTGGCTGGGAGTTCTTCGCTTTCGGCCCAGGTGAAGGACTTGTCCAGGTAGGGCCGAAGCTCCCGGTAAAACGCCGCCATGAGCCCTTTAGTCAGGATCTGCTCCCAACACAGGTAAGGGTAGTCACGCAGGTATTCGAACGTGCCCTCGAGACCCCCGATGACGGTGGGCGAAGCCATGAATCTTAGCCGCCCTGTTTCCGGCACCATGTCCGAGGGAAAGAGAACCTTCTCGATGGTTTCAGGCTGTGTGGTTGTGCCGTGGACGGCGGCCACCGTGGGTGTATTCCGTCTTCCGACAGGAAGAGGGACCGTGATGGCGTCTCGGTCGTTGGAATCCCCGGCCTGAACCACGAACCGGATGGCTCCGTGGCCTCTGGCCTCAAGGGGCAGGCTCACTGCCTGCCGCGTGAACGGTTCCAGGGTGAGCTGCTGTTGAGAAGTTACGATAGCCCCTCCCGCCGGTGCGGGGGCTTCCGAAGCAGCCTCTCCCGTTGAGGAGGATTCCGCCCCCGGAGGTCTCACCGGCAACGGGTCTCCGACGATGGGTCCTCTGGCTTCCAGGACTACATCGAGTGTTCGGACCTGATCTGTCCGGTTCATGATTGTGAACCGGGCCTCGAGCCGGTCACCGTCCACCAACTGGTTGGGGAGGGCCGGCCGGATTTCGGTCGGCTGGTTGACGCGAAACACTTGTTCGCTCAACCCCATGCGATCCTCGGGAGTCACGGCGAGGGCCAGAATGCGCCATCCCGTGAGACTGTCCGGAAGCTTGAACTGGATGCGCGCCTTGCCGTCCCGATCCGTGGCAATGGACGGAT
>CAZEOY010000574.1:2588-2901 GCA_964513835.1 uncultured Syntrophobacteraceae bacterium | reverse complement strand
GAGGAGACACGTACCGGGCCAGTTGGGCGACAACGCCACCAAGGAATTCGTGCTCCGGCACGTCTTTGAAATCGCGCCCGAGCTGATCAAGCGGCCATCGGATCTACTGCGTGTGCTGCTGCGCCAAACACCTCCTGGTTATCCTGCCAATGGAGGAAGGAATCCTGAATTGAGAATCCATCTCTTTGGTTTACAAAAGAGTCAAGAATGGCGATAGTGTAAACCGAAGGGGGTGGATTATGAATGTTGGCGAACGAATCAAGGCGTCACGTCATCTGGCTGGACTCAGCCTCAGGGACCTGTCCTCAAAGGC
>CAZEOY010000574.1:0-2578 GCA_964513835.1 uncultured Syntrophobacteraceae bacterium | reverse complement strand
AGGCCGGAGTCAGCGCTCAGGCCGTTTCGAAATACGAGCGTGGACTCGACGTTCCAGGTTCGGCCGTACTGATCCGGCTGGCTCAGGCCTTGAACGTCCGGGTTGAGCACTTGCTGCGTCCCACCGATGTCTCTCTTTCTTCAGTCCGATATCGCCGCCATGCCGGTCTGGGTCAAAAGGTTCTCCTGAAGGCCCAGGCTCAGGCGCAGGAGTGGCTCGAACGTTACCTGACGGCGGAGAGGATCGTTGAAGAAGTCTCCGTGTTCGAACTCCCGCAGATCAAACGTGAGATCAGAAGCCTGGATGAGGTGGAGGAGGCGGCTCTTGAGCTGCGTCAGGCATGGAACCTGGGACTGGGACCCATCGATAGTCTTGTGGAGGTATTGGAGGCCAGAGGGATCAAGGTGGGCCTCGTGGATGGAGTCGACGGCTTCGATGCCCTCACGTTCTGGGCCGATGACACCACGCCGGTGATGGTTGTGAAGCGCGACATTCCGGGCGATCGTCAACGATTCAATCTGGCCCATGAGCTGGGCCATATCCTGCTTGATCCCCAGGGGGAGCTGGACGAGGAGAGGGTGGCGCATCGATTCGCCGGCGCTTTCCTGGTCCCCGCACCGGCGGTTCAATCCGAGCTGGGCCGCAAGCGCCGCAAGCTCAACCTCTATGAGCTCCATCTGCTCAAGCACAAATACGGTATCAGCATGCAGGCATGGATTTACAGAGCCAAGGATGTCGGGATTCTTTCGGAAGGCACCGCCAGGCGGTGGTTCCAGATCTTCCGCCGGGAGGGCTGGTATCGTGAGGAACCTGGGGACGCCATTCCGCCCGAGCGTCCCGAGCGGTTCGACCGCCTGGTCCTGCGTGCCCTCGCAGAGGACCTCATATCCGAGACCCGCGCAGCGGAGCTTCTGGGGGTGCCGCTGAAGCAGTTCCTGGAGGAAGCCAGACGCCATCATGGTGACATCCCTCTCCTCATGCGTGGTTGATACCAACATCCTGATTGACCTCTATCGGGGTGGCGTCCATCGGGAGCTGTTCAGACTTCCGTTTGCCGTCTTGGCTCCGGACGTGATCGTGGCTGAGCTGATCGAGCCCGCCGGCTCTACGCTTTTCAATTTGGGGCTTCAGACTGTTGAGTTTACCAGTGCCGAGGTGCTCAGGGTCATCGAGCTGAGCAGGACCCACCCTGAAGCGTCCATAAACGACCTTTTCGCCCTGGTCCTGGCTCGGAGTCGGAATGTGCTGCTCCTGACCGGAGACAAGCGGTTGCGCCGCATCGCAGAAGACGAGCACGGCCTCGATGTCCACGGGACCTTGTGGGTGCTCGATCAACTGGTCAAGCAGAAGATCGTTCCATCGCCCCGTGCAGCCATTGCCCTCCGGGATATGCTCACATCGGGAAGCCGCTTTCCCAAATCTGAATGCGACCGGCGTCTTCGAAAATGGTCGTCGATATCGTGATGAAACCTCTCGGCCGCCAGGCCAACGCAGTGTGGCCATGAATGCACCCATGAGGGATGGCATGGCTGGACGAGGCAGATCAGTGGCAGGGATGATCAAAGTGGAAACCTCGGGCTGAGAGAATCGCGGGCCAATTTGGCGAAGAAGGTACGAAAGCCAAGAATCGTATTCTAAACTGATCCCGTATCACGCTGGGAGCATGGACGATGAGCTCTAAAACGGAAGGAGCCGGTGCCCGAGCCAGTTGGTTTGTCGGGGCCGTATTTGGCGGGACCGGTGACCAAACCCAAAGATTCATTGAAGAAGGGATCTGGGAGAATAGCTATCAGGACAGGTATCTCGATGCAGTTCGGTCCATTCAGGCGGGTGACCGCATCGCGATCAAAGCCTCCTACACCCGCAAGCACGATCTCCCTTTCGACAATCGTGGTAACACCGTTTCGGTGATGGCGATCAAGGCCGTCGGGACGGTCAAGGAAAATCTTGGGGATGGGCGCACTCTGAAGGTCGAATGGAAACGCGTCGACCCTCCGCGTGAATGGTACTTCTTCACAAATCGAAGCACGATCTGGCGGGTACTGCCCGGCGATTGGACTACCGACGGTTTGCTCGGATTCACATTCGACGAGAAGCCCCAAGACATTGATAGGTTCCGCAATTTTCCCTACTGGCGTGAGCGATTCGGCGATAGGGTGGTAGAAAAGCTGCGCTTCGGGTGGACCCGGTTTTACGAGGCTTTTGCCGATAAGCTTGTCACGTTCAAAGAAAACCGAGCAGAACTCATCACTGGGATTCATGCGATTGCCTCCAGGATTGACGGTTTGTCACAGCTTCAAGATCGATTCAAAGATGGAACGACCGGACCCCTGAAGGACATCTGCCCGTTTACCACGATGGGCATGTTCAACCGCGGCATCACGGAAGCCAACAGGAGGATCATAGCGACTGAATTGGCCAACCTGCTTGGTGTCTCTGAGGCCGTTCCGGACTCTTTTCAGGGGATACCGACAGTGAACAATCAGAAGTCGTGGTTCTTCACTTTTGATAGCAATCGCAATTCGGACGACATTGATATCCTCTGGGAGATTTTCTCCCAGGCGATCAGGTTCGCCGA
>CAZEOY010000573.1:0-2902 GCA_964513835.1 uncultured Syntrophobacteraceae bacterium | reverse complement strand
CCACCTCGAAAAGCACTGAATTCCCCTGGTGGTACACGATGGGGTGCCAGATGGTCCACGATCGGCCGATGTCCACCACGAGGGCCAGGGAAACGAACGTGTAGCCGAGCACGGCCGTGAGGAGGGCCGGGCGCGTCACGGTTTCGTAGGCGTGGCGTCCGAAGATGTGGGCCAGGGCCGCACTGGTGAACCCTCCGGCCGCCAGGGCCACGCCGGTGGCCACATCGATGCCGATCCAGAGCCCCCAGGGATAGGCGTCGCTGAGATTCGTCACCGCCTGCAGTCCGCCCGTGTAACGAGCCACAATGAAGAGGAATGCCGCGGCGATGAAGGCGACCATGACCAGAACGCCCGGCGTCCAGAAGGGCGTTCGCAATGCTGCCGGGTGCGCGTGAGCTTTCATGACCTATCGTCCTTCCTCTGTTGGGTCGTTCTTCCCCTCGGGTGCTTTTCGTTCCATGACTTTCATGACACCCCCCAGGGCCCCGAAGAGCACAATGGGCGCCCAGAGGTAACTGTAGAGGCCATGCTGGATGGTCTCGGGCAGTTTCGGCATGGGACGGTGGGGAAGCTTCTGAAACCCCAGCCGATCGAAGGACACCCCCGAGAGATAGAGCCAGCTGGTGCCTCCGACCTCCTTTTCGCCGAAGATGTGATCGACGTAGCGGCCCGGGTCCTCCTGGATCCTTTTTCTGGCCGTCGCCAGGAGCTGCTCCCGTTTGCCGAAGGTCAGCGCCTCCACGGGGCAGACACTGATGCAGCCCGGGACTTTTCCCTCGGCCAACCGCTGATCGAAGCAGAAGGTGCATTTCCGGACTCTTGGGGTGAGGGGGTCCTCGTATTCGTAGCAGGGAACCTGGAAGGGGCAGGAAACCATGCAGTAGCGGCACCCGATGCAGCGGGAGGCGTCATAATGGACGGCCCCGTTCTCTTTTTTGGTCAGGGCTCCCACGGGGCACGCCGAAACACAGGCCGGGTCGAGGCAGTGCATGCATTGCAGCTTCACGAAGGTGGGGACCAGCTGACCTTGCTCATTGACGGATCCCGTGTGGTAACGGTTCACCACGGTGTACGTCCTCGAGTCCATGCGGCGCTTCTTTTCCAGGACCAGGATATCGTCGAAAGACCGCTCGGGAGCCGGCAGCTGCTGAATCGTGTTGCAGGCCTGCTCGCATTTGCGGCACCCAATGCAGCGGGTGAGATCCACGAGGCAGCCGTAGGCATCGCCGGATGATTCCCCGCTGCCGGCTGCTTCAGCCGCCCGCGGCAGAAGCGGGGTTGCCGCGGCAACGCCGGCCACCCGGAAGAAGTCTCTGCGGTTGATCTTCATGGCTGCTGCCCCTCGTTCATCATGGAGGGAGGTCCGAAGACCCCGTCGCCATGGGGTGGTTTCAGGTTTCAGGTTTCAGGTTTCAGGTTTCCGATTTCCGATTTCCGATTTCCGATTTCCGTCTAAAAGGTCATGGTCTGATAGTCCGTCATCAGGTCGATGAGAAACGGCGCCCCTTCGATGCGTACCCCCGGAACCATTTCATCGGGGGATAAATACCGATGGTCCACTCAGGCCTTGCAGGCGAACATCTCCGCCCCGTTCCCCATGAGGAAGTCGAGGAAAGGCTTCATCTCCTCTCCCGTGGAGGCCCGCACGCCCTCGGCCATGCCGAGCTGCGCCCAGTGGATGGCGTCGTCGATCAGAAAGACCTTGACGTCGTGGCCTTTTTCGCAGGCAACCTTGGCGAACTGGAAGGCGCGCGTGGCCCGCCCCGCCTTCTCGAACCCGTTGGAAATGATGAAAAGCATCTTGCCCATGTTGTTACCTCCTTTGCTTTGGGATTATTCCGTGCTGCCTCATCAGATCTTGATGTAATGAAATCCGGCATCCTGGAGCTTCACGATCTCCATCAGGCTCGCCGGCACCCGCTCGATGAACTCGGGAAGACTTTCCGGGCGCATGTTCAGGATTCGCAGCGATTCCTCGCACGCGAGGATCCGGTGGCCGGCCCTGCAAAACTCCTCCATCTCGCTCCGGAGCTTGCGGTCGCAGGCGAGACAGACGGCACCCGCAAAGACATCCGCCACGATGACCACCTCGAGACCTCCCGACCTGTCCGAAGCTGCTGACGCCGAAGCCATCTTCACGGCGGCGGCCCACTTATCCCGGTCTGAAATGTGGATCAAGATTTTATGAGGAGCCATTCTTCAGAAATCCTCCTCTGTGGAAAGCTCGTCACGTCCTTCCCGATCTTTGCGCACCCGGAGCAGATAATCCTTCTTCGTTCTCCTCCTGCTCAAAACCGTCTCCCCGCTGCGCTCAAGGATGGTCAGCAGGTCGCTGTACGTCTCGGGGTCCCGAACCCGGATTTCCAGGATGGAACCGGGCTTCATGGATGCCAGGACCGATTTGCACTGGAGGAGGCAGTAGGGTTTGATGAATCCGCAAAGATCCAGTTTTTCGTCGGTCCGCATGATGAGCTCCTGAATGACGCCGCCGCAATCCGCGCTCGCGAGGACATTAGGGCAATAAGGGTGCCAGCCGACGAGGGAAGAGGTTCATCACAATAAAACTACTGTTTTTAACTAGTTACTAAAAGGGATGCTCCGAGGTGTTGTCTTCCGGGGAGTGTTGATCTATTTAAATGTTTAAACGCACGTTCAACACTGCATTGATCCGGAGGCCCAGTCATGAACGAATTGGACATGAACCGCTACCTGAAGGAAATCATCAACACCATGAACGACGGGGTCCTTCTGGTTTCCCCCGACGGCACCATCCTCATGGTCAACCACGCCCTGGAGGAGATTTCCGGCTATTCCCGGGAAGAGCTCATCGGACGCTCCTGCGCCATGTTTCACTGCGATGCCTGCGAACGGGTCCGAAGCGGAGGCATGGGGCACTGGTGCC
>CAZEOY010000572.1:0-2902 GCA_964513835.1 uncultured Syntrophobacteraceae bacterium | reverse complement strand
AAAAGAGTGCGCGGAATCCCTGGGTCTTAGAACGCTCCTGCTCTCGTCCTGCGTGGAGGGAGAGGCAAGGGAAGTGGGCCGGGTGCTCTCCTCCATCGCTAAGGAGATCTGTCTCTCAGGGCACCCGGTGGCGCCTCCCGCCTGCTTGCTTGCAGGAGGTGAAACCACGGTGACCCTTCGCGGGCAGGGCAAGGGAGGGCGCTGCCAGGAACTGGCCCTCTCCGCCGCCCTCGCGCTGGACGGATGGAGCCGCGTGAGCATCCTCGCGGCAGGGACCGATGGCAACGATGGGCCTACCGATGCGGCCGGTGCCTATGCGGATGGGACCACCTGCGCCCGCGCCCGAACGGCGGGGATGAGCCCGGAGGACTTCCTTTCCCGAAACGATGCGTACCATTTCTTTCAGCGCCTGGAGGATTTGCTGATCACCGGTCCCACGCGAACCAACGTGATGGATCTCATGTGCCTCCTCGTCCGATGAGCCTGGAGCGTATGGGGCTTCTGATCGCTCTCGAAAAAGGTCGCACACCGGCCCCAGACTGCAGCTTTCTCTTCTCAAATCCAGGTGAGCTTGAACCATGCAAGGGGAAAACGAAAGAAAGGCGATGGCAAGACTTTGGCGGAGAATGGCCCTCGCCCAGAGTGTCGCTGTCCTTCTTGGCCTGTTTGGTCTGGGCTGTATCTGTTTGGTCATCAGGCCGGATCTTTTTGGAATGTCAGGAGAACAGCGTCCCACCCAAGGATGGCTTTTGATCTGGCTTTTGTCGGGGGGAGGTCTGCTCGCTGCATCGAGTTACTTCTTCACCACGGTCACGCAGTGGAGGAGACGTCTCATTTGGGTTCTGAAAAATGTGTCACCTTCAGGAATGAGACTGGTCCTTCGAGAAGATGAGAGCTCCGGGAGCTCTGCTATTTATGCCCGGCTCGACCCGGTCGACGCCACGCGAAACGCTGGCTGGCGTGTGAATCTATGGGCGAAGCCCAGGAACCTCCGCCGGTTTCTCAACACCGAGCTCATCGCAAGGGTGTATTTCGATCCCGGGACCGGAAAGCCGGCGGTCATCGCTTTCGATCACGGGATCTTGTGGGCGATGGCAGGAAACGGCTCAACGGTAAAGATCGGGGAGGAATAGAATATAGGGTAAATCGTGACTCTCAGTTAGGACTTCGTAAGGCCACATTATGGAGTCTTCCGGGCGGCGCGGCCGACATCGGGACTTTGGTCCCTCTCCGTATTCTCGCACCACGTCGATTCCACCCAGGCCTCGATCTGGTCCCTGTAATAGTCCAGGCCCGTTTCCATCCCGCAGAACCCGCAGGATACCTTGGCGCCGGCTCACCTGCCGACGATCTCGGCTGGCCCACCGCAGAATATGCACACAAGCTGATCCAACCTTGTCCTCCGTTCGTTCAATTCGATTGATCTACCGTGGATGACTGGCCCACCACTCCAAGGCGCGAGTCGTCCCATCTCCTTCGGCTGCTGGTTCCGCGTTGGTCTTCACGTTCAAAAGTAAACATCGGGGAGATCTCGTGAGCGACAGCAGTTCTCCGAAACCGCTCTGACTCGAAAACAGGGCCAAGCACAAGAGGCTCGGCATCACATGCCACAGATCTCCCCAGACTTGGCCGCAGTCGGGATGCTTCAAGTAACATTCTGATTTTACCGATCCGTCGAGACATAAAAGAAGGCCGACCTCTGTCAGGGATCAAGGCATTCCCGATGCGGTGATCGGCCGCGGAGGACTCACGGAGACGAGATGCATTCAGAAGATCCTGGCCCGCACAAGTTTGAAAACCTCTTTGAGAAATGGGCAAAGGCCGCCTTGGCCGAAAGAGGATGGCCGCTCAGCGCGATGCCCGGACACGATCGCATTCCAGCCGTGATCAAGATCAAGATCGCAGAGCTTTGGGAGTTGGGCCTCGTATATCCCGACAGGAACGGGGCATATTTCCGCGTAGCCGACAGGAAGAACGGCAACGGCAGTCGCTACAAGTGGTTCACTTATGGAAAGAACGAGATCGTTCCGAACTGGGAGTATTTCGTTCAGCTCGCAGGTTTCCGGGATCTCGCTATCGAGTACGGCTATCTCCCCGAGTGGATGAAGTTTGAATACCATGAATCGTCGAAGTCCGTGAACGTGGCGGTGGATATCGGGATCAAGATCCCGGGCGGGGGGGCTGTCTTTGTTGAGGTCAAGGAGAGCGAGATCCAGTGGAAGAACTTGATCGTGGAGGTTCAGGCCATCGGGGAAAAGGGTGTCGATCTTGACGAGCAGGACAGGCATAATGACCCCCTTAGAAAAGCGAAATACATCATTGGGGGGCACCCCGATTACTCGTCGGTTACTCTCCGGGAGGTTTTGACGCTTACCGGGTGATCTACCATGATGGCAACAGCTTTTCTCTCGTTCAGTCAACCCTGCCGCAAGCGCCGGAGGCGCCGGTTCTCATGATTCATCGCATGCTCTCGTTCATCGAGGAGGGCTTCCAGAACCCGGCCGGAACGATTGAGAGGCTCAGGGGCTCAAGCAGGTGCGCGGGACCCGCATGTAGGGTCAATTGCCACGATCTTCTGTCCGACCTCTCCCGGAGTGCCCCCTGGTCGGGTACGTCGTTCTTCGATTGGTGCTCCCAGTGGTATGCCTCTGAGCGCTATGAAGAACCACTCAACGCCTTTTTCACGTTGCCGCTGATCGGAATGTATTTGGCCTCAACCGGGCTGAGCCAGGATGAAATAGTCAAAGCGTTTCAAATGGAATTCAAAGGCGGGGGGAGACTCTCAAGCCACGTGCCGAAATGCCTCTGGAAAGGGACTAGGGCTGTCTCGATCGGGAAGAGAGTCAATAATCGTTACATGTGCGCTGACTTCCTGTTCCTGCCGCCGTTGCCCCCGGTTGTC
>CAZEOY010000571.1:0-2904 GCA_964513835.1 uncultured Syntrophobacteraceae bacterium | reverse complement strand
TCAGCCGTTCCCCTGGTGGCGATCAGCCGGATTCCTAGCTCTGAAAACCTTCGGGCCACCGGCACCAATCCGGTCTTGTCAATGTCGCGGACGCTCACAAAGACAGTGCCATGGGTGGGCAGCTCGTAGCCCACCGCCGCCTGTCCCTTCGCGAATGCGACGCCGAAACTGTCCCCGATTCCCATCACCTCCCCCGTGGACTTCATCTCGGGTCCCAGGAGAATATCCACATTGGGAAAACGGGAAAAAGGGAAAACGGACTCTTTCACGGACAGATGCCTGGGCTCGACCTCTTTGACGAACCCGAGCTCCTTCAATGACTTGCCGAGCATAACCTTCGTCGCGAACTTCGCCAAGGGGACTCCAATGGCTTTGCTCACAAAGGGGATCGTACGGGAAGCCCGAGGATTGACCTCCAAAAGGAAGATCTGGCCTTTCTGGATGGCATACTGGATATTCATGAGCCCGACGACGCCGAGCTCCGCCGCGAGCATCCGCGTCTGACGGCGCACCTCCTCCTGGACGTCATCCGGAATGCTGATGGGGGGAAGCACACATGCGCTATCACCCGAATGAATGCCCGCCTGCTCGATGTGCTCCATGATGCCGCCGATGACGGTGGTTTGGCCGTCACTGATGGCGTCCACATCGAGCTCGATGGCGTCCTCGAGGAACTGGTCGATGAGGATCGGGTGACCGGGGGACACATGCACCGCTGTTGCCATGAAACGTCGCAGCATGAGCTCGTCATAGACGATCTCCATGGCGCGGCCTCCCAGGACGTAGGACGGCCGCACCACCACCGGGTATCCGATGGCCTGGGCCGCCTCAATGGCCTCCTCCACCGTAAAGGCCGTGGCATTTCGGGGCTGCTTCAGTCCCAGCTTCTGGAGGAGCTGCTGGAAGCGCTTGCGGTCTTCGGCCAGGTCGATGGCGTCGGGGGACGTTCCCAGGATCTTTCCGCCAGCCTTTTCCAGTGGCACGGCTAGATTGAGGGGAGTCTGTCCTCCGAACTGCACGATCATCCCGAGGGGCTTTTCCGTCTCGATGATGTGGAGCACGTCTTCGCGGGTCAGCGGCTCAAAGTAGAGCTTGTCCGAAGTGTCGTAATCCGTCGAGACGGTCTCGGGGTTTGAATTCACCATGATGGATTCGACGTTTTCCTCGCGCAGGGAAAATGACGCATGGACACAGCAGTAATCGAACTCAATCCCCTGTCCGATGCGGTTGGGGCCTCCGCCCAGGATCATGACCTTGGGCCGGGTTGTTGGCCTGGCCTCGTCTTCGGTTTCATAAGTGGAGTAGTAGTAGGGTGTATAGGCTTCAAACTCTGCTGCACAGGTGTCCACCAGCTTGTAGACGGGTTTCAAGCCATATTCGATGCGCTTCTGGCGGATGGTTTCCTCGTCCGTTCCCGTCAGCTTCCCGAGCTGGATGTCGGAAAAGCCAAGCGACTTGGCCATGGCCAGCCTTTCGGGGTCATCCAGGAAGGATCCTGAGGCGGCGGCATCCCGAATGGCCTGTTCCATGACGATGATCTCCCGGATGTGGTGTAGAAACCAGGGGTCGATGGCAGTCAGTCCATGGATCTCTTTGATGGAAACGCCGAGTTTCAAGGCCTCGCCGATCTGGAAGAGCCGCTTGGAGCTCGGGCGCCTCAATTTCTGGCGCAGCTGTTCGACGTACTGGCTGTCGGAAGCAGCCGGAGGATCCGAGAATCCATAGCTTCCGATCTCGAGCGAGCGGATGGCCTTGTGCAGGGATTCCTTGAAGGTGCGCCCAATGGCCATGGTCTCGCCCACGGACTTCATGGAAGTCGTGAGCAGATCATCGGTCTTGGGAAACTTCTCGAACGTGAACCGCGGAACTTTCACGACGCAGTAATCGATGGTCGGCTCGAAGGAGGCCCGCGTTTCGCGGGTGATGTCGTTGGCAAGCTCGTCCAGCGAGTAGCCCACGGCCAGCTTGGCGGCGATCTTGGCGATGGGGAAGCCGGTGGCTTTGGATGCCAGCGCCGACGAGCGGGACACCCGCGGGTTCATTTCGATGACCACCATTTCGCCCGTGGCGGGGTCGATGGCAAACTGAACGTTGGAGCCCCCCGTCTCCACGCCGATCTCCCGAAGAATGGCGATGGAGGCGTCCCGCATCAACTGGTATTCCCGGTCGGTGAGCGTCTGGGCCGGCGCCACCGTGATGGAATCCCCGGTGTGAACCCCCATGGGGTCCAGGTTCTCGATGGAGCAGATGATGACCACATTGTCCATGGTGTCGCGCATCACCTCGAGCTCGAACTCCTTCCACCCGAGAACCGACTGCTCCAGCATCACCTGCCGGATCAGACTGGCATCCAGACCGGCCTGGGAAAGCGCCATCAGCTCCTCGCGGTTGTAAGCGACCCCACCGCCCGTGCCCCCGAGGGTGAAGGAGGGCCGCACGATCACCGGGTAGCCGATCTCGGACACAATGGATTCCACCTCGTGCATCGAGTTGGCGATGCCGCTGGCCGGGACCCGAAGCCCGATCTTCCTCATCGCATCCCGGAAAAGCTCACGGTCCTCGGCCTTCTTGATCACGTCCACCCGGGCGCCGATCATTTCGACCCCGTATTCGGCCAGCACGCCCATTTCGGCCACCTTGACGGCCGTATTGAGGGCCGTCTGTCCCCCGAGGGTGGGCAGCAGCGCGTCGGGTCTCTCCCGGCGGATGACCTTGGCGACCGTTGCCGGCGTGATGGGCTCGATGTACGTGCGGTGTGCGGTCTCCGGGTCCGTCATGATAGTGGCGGGATTGCTGTTCACCAGCACGATTTCATATCCCTCCTCGCGGAGGGCCTTGCAGGCCTGCGTCCCCGAATAGTCGAACTCACAGGCCTGGCTGATGATGATAGGCCCGGAGCCGATG
>CAZEOY010000570.1:0-2907 GCA_964513835.1 uncultured Syntrophobacteraceae bacterium | reverse complement strand
AACTCACACTGCCCGTGATCCGCGTGAGCGGCGGCGAGGCCAATGGCGTCATCGCCCGTCGCATCGCCGGCGCCATCCACCGCCAGGCGATGATCGCTGCGCAGCAGGGGGCGAACGATGCTGGTTAACCTGACGAGGGGGCTGCTCATCGAGTACGGCCTGTCACTACCGCCGCTGGTGCTTCAATTCGAATTCAACCCGGAGACGATCTCGCGCACCCGTACCATCAACATTGTGACCGGCAATGCACCCGGGACCCGCGGCGGATACGACTTCACCCTTCCCCATGAGACGCCGCGCGTGGCTCAGGGGGTGACGGTGGAGCCCGAGCAGTTCAGCCTGGACATTTTGCTGGATGCGACGGATCGCATGTCCGATCCGAACCTGCCCGGGCACGCCATCGCCGGCGAGTTTGGCATCGAGCCCGAGCTGGACACCTTGCGCAGCATGGTGGAGCCCAAATCTCAGGGGCCGGGCGGGGTCCAGATGCTCTCCAGCCTGGGGCTCGGCGGCAGGAAGGCCTTCCAGAGGGACGAGCATCCATCAGTGCTGCTTCTGGTGTGGGGCACGCACATTCTGCCGGTCTTTCTCAAGAGCGTTCAGGTGGAGGAAACCGCCCACCTGCCGACCCTTCGGCCCTATCGTGCCCGGGTGACGTTGAGCTTCCAGGTGATCGAGGGCAACAACCCGTTCTACCAGGTCGAAAAGGCGCGCCAGATGGTGGGAGCGGCCATGAACCTGGCCGCAGGGCTTTCCGGGTCGTTCTCAGCCTCTTTCGGCGTTTCGCTCTGAAAACGTGCTCCAGGAAGGGGCGCCACCGGAAGAGGTTCCCGTAGGTTGATCACGACAGGATGGCGGAAATGCTGGTGAAGAAATCCCGATACAAGGATGCGGGCTCCTTCGAGCCCCCGGCGGATGGAACCGAGGTGTTTGCAGGTCTCAGGCCCCGCGCCATCGGCGAGGCTGTGGGCGTCGTCGAGCACGAGGTGCAGGCCACGGACCGTCTCGATCGCCTGGCCCGCCATTACTACAACAACGATCGGTTGTGGTGGCGCATCGTCGACGCCAACCCGCAGTTCCTTTTCGGGGCCGATCTGCTGGGTGAGGAAATGGCCGGGCGAGTGATTTTGATCCCCAAGATCAAGGAATGAGAGGTTTGATGTTCCATGGGGCTTCTGGATCTCTTCAGTGAGACCAAACGGCAGCCGGCCGAATGCGTGGTGGAGCTCGACGGCGGCGAGATCGACGATGTGTACCCGGCGATGGTGGAAGTCGTCGTCGAGATGGACCTGCGCCGATGGACGACAGCAACCCTGGTTTTCGAGACGCGGCGCCTCGAAGACGGACTCTGGACCATTCAGGATGACGACCGTTTCAAACCCTGGGTGGAGGTCAGGATTTCGGCGGTCTTTGGAGACGAGTCGGAGGAAGTCATGCGCGGCTACGTCCGGGAGGTGAGAGCGGAGTATCCGGCCCAGAAGGGCTCCGCACGGGTC
Source organism: uncultured Syntrophobacteraceae bacterium (assembly GCA_964513835.1). Classification (GTDB taxonomy): domain Bacteria; phylum Desulfobacterota; class Syntrophobacteria; order Syntrophobacterales; family Syntrophobacteraceae; genus JALOOX01. The sequence continues at coordinate 1,411 of CAZEOY010000570.1, read as the reverse complement.
ACAGTGATCTGCCAGGACCATTCCCTCTTCCTGGACCGCCTCCACGTCGATCAGCGCTGGGGCGAGGACAGTCCCACCACCGACGGCCAGATTGCCTCGACCATCGCCCGGCGCAACCATCTCGAGCTCCTTGACACGCCCGGCGAGGGACAAACCGTGCAGGACCTCAGCCAGAACGGTACGGACATCCGCTTTTTGCAGAGGCGCGCCGAGGCCAACGGTTACGAGATCCTCTTTCGCGAAGGCAAGATGTATTTTGGCGAGATGCGGCTCGACGCCGAGACTCAGCCGACCATCCTGGTGTACGCCGGCCCCGACACCAACTGCATCTCCTTCAACATCCGGGATGACGGCCACAAGCCCGACAAGGTCGCCTACCAGGTGGCGGCCCAAACCGGGACCGACTCCCCCGTGGAGGAGGTGGAGCCCAACCTTCGGGTGCTGGGCAATGAGCCGGCCGGCAGCGCCGGTTCCGGTCTCGGCGACTTTGTCTGGAGGCCCCATCGCCAGGGGGTGAGTGACGACACGCAAATGCGCGCCATTGCGCAGCAGATGGCCAATGAACAATCCATGAAGATCAAGGTGGACGGAGAGCTCGATGGCAGTCTCTACGGGCACGTGCTCCTCACGGGGCAGCCTGTGGGAGTGGACGGTGTGGGTGACCGCTACAGCGGCTCCTATTACGTGGACGCCGTCACCCATCGTTTCGACGTCAACGGATATCGGGCGAGCTTTCGACTGCTGAGAAACGCCTACGGCGATGACCTCGGCGCATCCGACAACCCTTTGGCGGGGATCCTGTAGATGGAGCAGTTAGTCAGACAGATCGCCCAGCAGCTGCAGAACCGCTACTACGGCAAGTATCGCGGCTTCGTGGTGGACAACCGGGACCCCGAGCAACGGGGCCGCCTGAAAGTGCGGGTGCCCTCCGTTCTGGGCGAGCAGGACACGGGCTGGGCCCTGCCCTGTCTGCCTTTCGGCGGGCTGACCAACCAGGGGTTTTTCATGGTGCCGGAAGTGGACTCACAGGTCTGGGTGGAGTTCGAAGAGGGCAACGTGGACCATCCCATCTGGGTGGGCGTGTTCTGGCAGCAGTCGGGGGACATCCCGGAAGAGGCGGCCCTCGAGGAGCCGACCACACGGGTCATTCGGACCCCGGCTGGACATGTCTGGCAATTTGATGACCAGTCCGGCGCAGAGCAGTTCAGGCTGGCCCACCCGGCGGGCACTGAGCTCACCATCGATTCCCGGGGTACCGTCGTGCTGACCGACGCCGCGGGAGCTGCGTTGACCCTGGACTCCGCAGCCTCCACGGTGACGCTCGAAGACAGCAACGGTAACAGCCTGACCATGAGCTCGTCGGGCACGGTGATCTGGATATTCCGGTACGCCACCGGCCCGTGGTTGCCTT
>CAZEOY010000569.1:0-2912 GCA_964513835.1 uncultured Syntrophobacteraceae bacterium | reverse complement strand
TTTCAGGTTCCTCATGTATTCCTCCCATTCAATGGGGAGAAGGTACTTTTTGCGGTTATTGCATTCCTTGCAGGCGGGCACCACATTTCCGCGGGTGGACCTTCCTCCTCGAACCAGCGGCACCAGATGATCCATAGTCAGATCCCCGGGATGGCAGGCCCGCCCGCAGTAGTGACACCGACCCCGGGCGAGCTGGCGCTGCCACCATTGTGTGCGACGAAGCTCCCTGGCTTTCTCCTTCTCCCTTTTCAGGTCCCTGGGGGAGACGCTGACCAGGAAGTAGACCTCACCTTCATCCAATGCCATGCTTTCCATTGTCCTTCACCATCATGCTGAATGGGCAGGATGGGCCTTTTGGCCGTAGGGCCCTTGCAGGGTGCCGGATGTCGCGGAGCCGCAGGAGGATGGCGCCGCCACCGGGGCGAGCGCACGCCATCCTCCTGACACCGCGGATCATTCTTCGGCGGGCGCCTTCAAGGCCACGTAGAACGTCCTTTCTCCGCGCTTGATCAGAAGCAGAAGACTCTCGCCCTTCTTGGCTTTCTGCAGGGCCTGGTTGTAATCTTTGAGGTTCTGGATCTTCTGACGATTCACTTCCTTGATCAAATCTCCCTGGCGCAGCTTGGACTCGGCTGCCGGGCTTCCCGGTTGCACACTCGAGATCACCACGCCGTGCTCGCTCTGATCCCAGCCGAAGCGTTGGGCGAGCTCGGGAGTCAGATTCTGCACCGTAACACCCCAGGTGCTTTCCTTCTTTGAAGGGACGGTTTCACTGCCTTCCGCCGGCATGGTGCCGATGGTAGCCTTGATTTCTCTGCTCTTTCCATCTCGAACCACCTGTATGGTGACATTCGTGTCCGGTGCCGTGGACGCCACCATGCGGGAGAGAGTGTGTGCGTTTTCCACCTCTTTGCCGTTCAGTCCCGTAATGATGTCGCCGCGTTTGAGTCCCGCCTTGTCTGCGGGGCCGTCCCCCACGATATCGGCGACGATGACGCCCTTGGTCTCCTGAATGTCGAAGGACTTGGCCAGTTCAGGCGTAAGGTCCTGAATCATGATCCCGAGCCATCCTCGCGTCACCTTGCCGGTCTTCAGTTGAGTCAGGATTTCCTTGGCCAGGTTGATGGGGATGGCGAAGCCGATTCCCTGTCCCTGAGCGACGATGGCGGTATTGACCCCCACCACCTCTCCGTTCATATCGAAAAGGGGACCGCCGCTGTTTCCGGGGTTGATGGCTGCATCGGTCTGGAGAAAATCATCATAAGGACCGGCCCCGATGACTCTGCCTTTCGCACTGATGATGCCGGCCGTGACCGTATGCCCGAGGCCGAAGGGGTTCCCCACGGCCATCACCCAGTCCCCGACGCGAATGGCGTCCGAATTCCCCAGCCGCACGGGCTTGGGGAAATCCGCATCGGGAGTGACGCGGATGAGAGCCAGGTCGGTCTTGGGATCGCGCCCGACCACCTTGGCATCGTACTCCTTCTCGGCATCGGTTTTGATCTTGATCTCATCGGCCTTTTCCACCACATGATTGTTGGTGAGGATGAGACCTTCGGTGTCGATGATCATCCCGGAGCCCAGCGCGTGGGTCTTCATGCTGCCGGGGGAATTCTCCCCGAAGAAGCGCTTGAAGAACTCATCCCCGAAAAACTCCCGAAACGGTGAATTGGGAGCCATGAAGGGCTGCATGGGGTTTTCTTTGAGCACCTGGGTGGTCGAAATGTTCACAACAGCGTGCTTGACCTCTTCAGACAAGTCCGCAAAGGATGGGGGGCCGTTCTTTCCGAATGCGATCCCCGCGGCGTGAGGGGCCGCGATCCAGGCCCACAGCACCAGCAGAACGAAGGCGATTCGCGATGGAGATGGTCGAAGGTTGAGTCGCTTGAAACTGAGCTTCATGCAATTTCCTTTCTATGGGCTGCGCTCGAACCGCAGCCACTTCCCGTTTGAAAAAATATCTGCTCTAATAGTCATCCACAGCCGGTTGTGCGAAGGGCCTGGTCCTCATGACGAATTCGCTGACTGCCGGATACTGGGAAGAGAATAAACCAATCTTCCCAAAAATCAATATAACGCCAAGGATACAAAGGACATGAAAGGAGCTTCACTCTTGAATCCCTCGCGTCCCAATCTGTTATCGGCCTGTGATCGAGCCCTGGCCGTCGTCCTTCGGATCGACCAAATGTCCACCTTGTATCGAAAGGCGCTGCGCTCCATGGATGAAGGGCAGCTGCGCAATCTCATCCTCAACGCGGCGGTTGAAGCCCTGGACGACCCGAAAGTACTGGAGGAGGTCCTGGTTTCCGATGATCATATGTTCAGTTTCCTTTGCGGGATCTGGATCCAGTATCTGCTGACGGAAGTGGCCGGAATGAAGAAGGAGAACCTCCGCGCTCTCTTTCAGGAGATGATCTCGGAGATGCAGGAAGACCGATGCCTGCACTGAGACTCGACGGTCCTGCGGAGGCATCAGGGGGTGATCTTTTCAGCGCCTGGACCGGGGAGTCTCTGAAAGGATTCTGCCCGCCGGTAATCCTCGATGGTTACCCTCTCGGGCAACAGCCTCTCAAATACCCTGCACGCATCCTCGAAGCAGGAAAAATGAACGACCATTCGAACCACGGGCTGATCGTGCTTGTCCACGTACCCGTCGATGTTCTGGATCGTCACCTCAGGAGGCAGATCCGAAAGGTGCGGGATCAGCGAAGTGGGTGTATCGTCGGTCAGGTGCAGCACGAAGGCAAGAGGTTTGTCCCATTTCTCGGCTTTGTCCCATTCGATGGCGACGCCGTCCCTCCAGGTCAACTGCCAGATGCGGTTGTCGACCACGGTGATTCCCTCGCCGAAATACTCCGCCGGCAGCGGAACCGCACGCAGCACGGCGCCGGACGAAGGATCCAATTCCCGCA
>CAZEOY010000568.1:0-2928 GCA_964513835.1 uncultured Syntrophobacteraceae bacterium | reverse complement strand
CGGGCCATGCCCTCGATGAGATGCCTGTTGACGCTGCTGCCGATACCGAACGTGAAGACATTGGCGTCACCCAGGTGCTCCCGAATGAGGTCGAAAGCCTCCGGTTCCACCGTGACATATCCGTCCGTTGCGATGACAAAGCTCCTCGACACGTTTTCGCCACGCGGCAGGTTCAGGGCCCTTTTGAGGGCGGGCAGGAGCTCCGTGCCACCCCCTCCCCGCTGTCGCTCGATGACATCCAGCGCTTGTCGTATATTCTCCGGACTGGCCGGAAGCGATTTCTCGGCAAGCAGCTGCGAGCTTCCCGCAAAGAGCAGCACATTGAAGGTATCCGTCGGACGCAGGCCGCCGATGAGATCCTTGAGGAGCTTCTTCGAAATATCCAGGGGATAGCCGTGCATGGAGCCGGACACATCCACGATGAAGACATACTCACGCGGAAGGATTTCGGCTTCTGTCACCCGCTTGGGCGGCTGCATCATCATCAGGAAGAAGTTTTCTTCCTTTCCTTCGTAGAGAAGGAGACCCGTCTCGATGCTGCTGCCCGCCAGCCGGTATTTGAGCAGGAAATCCCTGTTTCCCCCGGACCGTTCCGATGCATCCAACTCCAGGTGTGCCCGCGTCTTGTCGAGGTAGTCTATCTTCACCTTGTGGCTCGAGCAGGTCATCTCCTGGATGGGAAGCCCCGCGGTCAGATCGAGCGTGAGGTCAAAAGTGTAGGGTGGAGCTTCTCCCTGATGGAGATAGGGATTCTTGGACCACTGCTCGGATGCCGGGACCTCAGCAGCCGGCTGATTCGAATATCGGGGTCCCGCAACGGTTGGATAAACGAGCTCGTAGATCCCGTCCGTCGGGATGAGGAGCTCCGTGTAGCGAAGCTCCGTCTTGATCTCGTCCCCAGGCATGATGTTGGCCACATTCATCTGAAAAACATTGGGCCGGTGTTGTTCCAGGAGGGAGGCCCCCTTCCCTTCCTGCCTGGCCTTCTCATAGGCCTGGCGGGCCTCCTCGCGCTTCTGGATCCGGGCTTCGATGGTCCGCTCACCGATGGTCATCCGCATGCCGTAGACAGCGGCCCTTGTGGATGCCGGAAAGACATAGATGGCTTCGAGCGGCTTCTGACCCTGGTTCTTATAGACCTGGGTGACGACCACGTCCGCGATGACACCGGCGACTTTGACTTCTGCAGTCGTGGCCTTGAGCGGCATCTGGTCCGTCGAAGGGTCCTCCGACTTCACAAGAAAATAAGGGGATAGAGTCTGGTCCGCGCTTTCGAACCCCTGTCCCGGCAGAACCTTGGCTACAGCCCGGGGCGCAGTGTTCGAGGCCAAACCGATCATCGCCACAGCGACAAAGGAGGGGATTATGGATCGCGACATCCTGCACAGCCATTTCCATGAGCTTTTCATCTTCATCTCCTCATCCAGTTGGTGATCAAAGTGTTTCAGTCCTCTTGGACAAAGAAGCAAGGGAAAGGTTCCCCGAGATCTGAAAAATTTCTCTCATTGGCCTCGCCCTCAGCTAAGATGGATGCGACACTGGGAGCGAACCGGAGCGATTCAATCGATTCTTCTCTGCGCCCCGGGTTCTCCCTGCGGGATGCTCAATCGCCCTGCAAATGGGTGTATGCGACCCGATTCGCCATGCGGCCTTCCACATCGGGAGGATGGTTCCATGCGGCTCCTGGTCATCGAAGATGAGAAAAAGCTGGCCGGATTCATCCGGAAGGGCCTCCAAGAGGAAGGCTATGCCGTGGATGTGGCCTCCGACGGGGAGACGGGCCTTGACATGGCGCTGGACGGCGTCCACGATCTCATCCTCCTCGACATCCAGCTCCCACGAATAGACGGCCTGACCGTTCTTCGGGAGCTGCGGAGGCTAAAGATCGCGACGCCGGTCCTCCTTCTCACCGTGCGGGCCACCATCGAGGACAAGGTTCTGGGGCTGGATTCCGGTGCCGACGATTACCTTACCAAGCCCTTCGCGTTCGAGGAGCTGGTCGCCCGCGTGCGCGCGCTGCTCCGGAGGCGGAGCGAGGCCGGGGAGCCCATCCTGCGGGTGGGCGATCTCACGCTGGATCCATCCCGGCGCACCGTGCATCGCGGAAACGCGAGGATTGACCTTACGGCCAGGGAATTCTCCCTCCTGGACTATTTCATGCGGAATCCCGGGCGGGTTCTCACCCGTACCATGATCATCGAGCACGTGTGGGACTACAACTTCGATCCCATGACCAATGTGGTGGACGTCTATGTCAATTACCTCCGCAAGAAGATCGATCTGGACGGGAAACCCAGCCTGATCCACACCGTGAGGGGGGCGGGCTATGTTCTCAAGGTGAACGAAACATGATCCCTCGGTCCATTCGAGCTCGTCTCACTCTCTGGTACATGAGCCTGCTCACGGTGACAGTGATGCTGCTGGGTGGGGCGGGTTACGCAGTCCTCGCATACAGCCTTTCCAGCCAGGTCGACCAGGCGCTCAATGGCGTCGCCCGTGTTCTGGCCGAGCAAACGGGACCCGAACAGAACCCTGGTCTTCCTCCCGACGTGGATGAAGTCTTCAGGCGCTTTTTCGGGTTTTCCCCCTGGGAGCGGTACTTCCGGATGCTGGATCCCCTGGGCCGACGCGATCCCATGCATGGCGGCGCCCGATCCGACAAACTGCCCGTCAGCCCGGAAGCCCTTGAGAACGCATCCCGCGGACTGCCCACCTATGAGACCATGGAGTCTATCGAGCCTTACCCGGTGCGCATTCTCACCCTTCCTGTCCTGCAGGGGGGGCGGGTGGTGCGGGTGGTCCAGGTGGGGACGTCACTTCAGAGCGTTTTCGAGACGCGAAAGCGGTATCTTTTGATCATGGCCGGCCTGCTGCCCGTCGGAGTGCTGCTGGCGGGAGCAGGGGGATGGGTTCTGGCCCGTCGGGCAT
>CAZEOY010000567.1:0-2933 GCA_964513835.1 uncultured Syntrophobacteraceae bacterium | reverse complement strand
GCACGCGTGAAGGCGTTTTCCACCCCGTCATCCGCCATCTTCTGCAGCATGGTGACGGTGGATTCACAAATCGACAGATCCCGGTAATTGAGTACTTTCTTCGGTTTTTCTTTCTCTTCAGCCATATTTCACCTCTTCCCCTTCCTGGGGTCGTTGTTTATCTGAAGCATGTTGGCCAATTCAAACACTCTCGGATCCCGCGGCCGGTTACATCATCTTCTGGATGAAGCCCTTCACGAGCTTCACAGTTTCGGGATGTCTCAGCACGACAATGTCGGCACCGGCGATGAGCAGATCGACAGCGGTGATGGCTTCCATCATGACAGCTCGATTGGTCGGATCTCCCAAATTGGGGGCTTCTTCGGCACTCAGATTCGCTTCCTTGGACTTCCATACTTCATTGCCCACGTTGGCGATGATGGGCTGCTGAAGCTTTTCATCTTCCTGAGTCAACGCGGCTTGCGAGATGCGCTCGATGACCGAGTAGGTGTACTCGAGACCATAGCCGAGCCCGCCCGTCGTGGGGTCGATCACGATGTCCTTGCTGGTCACCCCCAGGTTGCCGAGGAGAATGTTGAGCTGCTTGGCAAGGTTCACATCGATGGGGGTGGAAGACACGACAAGATGCTTGTAACCGAGGCACGCCGCGCCGATCTGCTTGTAATCGCCTTCCTCGACAGGGGAGAGTGCCAGCCGCTTTCCGCTGCACTGCTCGGCAACGGCCTTCATGACGTCGACGTCTTTCTCATGATTCGCAACACCCCAAACCACGACGGGAACATCCACGGCATCCACAACTTTCTTGACCGTGGCGGCCACCTGGTCGGCCGGAGCGTTTTCCGCATTGGGATCAGCGCTCTTGGTCTGAACCACGATCAGGTCCGCTCCGTACTGGTCCACGCATTTCTTGGCCCAAGCCGCCGGATCGCCCAGAACATCCTTAAAGGGCTCCTTGGCCGCGTCACACCAATCCTCACTTGGGTCCTTGTCCCAAACCTCCATGGCGACCTTGGGGGGGTTCTTCATTTCGCCTTCGAAGGAATGGAAGGGATAGGCCGATCTTCCTCCGACGGTAACCGCCTTGTCACCGACACCCAGTGTGATCTCTCTGATGCTTCCGGAATAGATTTGTTTAGCAGGTTGAAAAGCCAAGGCTCGTTCCTCCTTTCAGAATTGTGCTTTTTTTCATTTAATTCCACCGGCTTAAACCTGTGGATCCTTCACCTGGGAACATTCTTCCTTCAAATTCCCTGCGTGCGTCACTTATGACCACCCAGGACGTGCATGGACAATAGTGAGAAAGTTGCGCAACTCCCCGGATGGGGCTTCAAGGTGGATGTTGTGCAGATCCATCGGTCGGTAGTCGTCACGGTGAACTGCCGCTTCCCGGTTTAGCCAAGGTGCCTTATTTCTTTATTGGAAACACCCCGACGGGGTGCAATGCATTCGGAAGGTGCGAGATCCCTGCTCCTTCACGGAGCTTAAGCTCGTTGCTGCATCTCAGCCCTTCCTTCAATAGCGAAGTGACCAAGAATTGTCAAATCTTTTTGAATGGGACGCGGCTTGTTGCACAAGGAGGACTGCGCGGCTTGAGCACAAGGGCACGATCTTGAGCTCAAGCCTGCGGGGGCTTACGCCGGTAAGCCCGTCAATCAGAAACATGACGGGACCATTATCCGCTTCCTGGCTTCATGAGCGTCACGGATAACTGGATCGTACTTCTCGGCACGCTGCACCTTGTCGATGCGGATCTTGCCTCCGACCCATTCCAGCCGAACCTGCTGGTAAGGGTTGTTCAAAACGCCCTGGTTCAGTGGAAGGCGATGATAAGTGAAGTGCATCATCAAATTCCGTGACCATCGCTCGGGGTAAAAAAGGGCCGGATCAAACTCGTAATAACCGTTGAATATCATTGACCTTACTATTACATGCCTCGCTGGAGACACCACAGCCTGCCTCAGCCTCTTCTCGATTTCCCGGATATTCGAAGGCGCAAGGTAGTCCCCGGTGACCTGGGTCGGGAAATCGTCGCCCGGAAGATGATGACCGAAATTTCTCTTGACGGCGGCAAGGCCCCTGATGAGCCGCCGCACATCCCAAAAATCCAGGTCTGTAAAGATATGGTATGCATATTTCGTCTGACTTGGATGGCAGTAGACGATTCGAGCCATGTCCGTCCTCCCTCATCCCCAAGATGCCACAAAGAACCTTGCCAAGGCGGGCCGCACAAGCGTCGAAGCATGCGCAAGAATGATTCGCATCGTCCTCTCGTCAGCGTCAAGGTCTCACTGGGCGAAGCCTCCGTCCACAGGGAAACCGTGCTGACATCCACAGCCGCACCCGCATCCATCGGACTGCTCCTCATCCTGCGCCAGGACCACGTGTTTCAAATCATAGGTTCCAATGACGTTCTGGACTTCCTCGCGGAGCAGGTAGTGCACAAACGTATTTTCGATCCCTTTGACCTGTTTGGCAAATGATTGAACCAGTTCATTGATCGACATGAAGTCCAGCGAAACATACAGCGAGTCAAACTTCTGAACTTCCTGGGGGTCGCTGACCGAGCACATCGGGAACCAGACCTCGCCAGATTTCATGAATCCCACATAGAACAATTTCTGAGGGTACTGCTCGAAAAAGCTCTCAGCATCCATGATCTTCATCCAATGCTCCTGCCATTCGAGGGTCGAAATCCTTTGGCTTCGAACGTCATCAAAAGAACCCGATCACCATTCCTGTCTTTCAGTTACCTGCGAATGATGTGAAGTTAACCTGCCCGCCGTTGACTTTCAAGCACACCACCCGCACCTCCAAGCAAAAGTATACGCCGGAATTTCAGAACAGTCCCTCACTCATGGCCATCAGGCCACCCTAAATCATGAAAAGGCCCAGGGCGCGGGCTGCTTTTCGACTTGAGACCTGAAACCTGAAAC
>CAZEOY010000566.1:0-2933 GCA_964513835.1 uncultured Syntrophobacteraceae bacterium | reverse complement strand
TGGGGCGCCTGGTGGAGCAGAAGAACCTGGGGTTGGTGGCCGATATCATCGAGCGCACCCTGACCTACGACCCTGGAGTCAAATTCATCATCCTCGCCTCCGCCCCGGATGGCGATGCCGCCGGCAAGGGCATTGAGGCCCGCTTCTTCTATCTTTCACGGCTCTATCCAACCCGCGTCGCTTTCAACTCGACTTTCAACCTCCCCCTCTCCAAGCTGATCTTTGCCGGGGGAGACTTCTCCCTCATCCCGTCGCGCTTCGAACCTTGCGGGCTCGTGGATTATGAATCGTCGCTGCTGGGAAACATCGTCATCGGACGAGCTACCGGAGGACTGACCAAGGTTTCTCATTGCGCCTATCTGTATCACTGGCTCGACATCAGCGACCGGGTCGGCGAAGCCGACATATTTTTCCGGCAGATCACCACGGCTATCGACACATTCCGAAGAACACCCGGCCGGCATTTCGATCTGATCCGGTCCGCCATGGCGGTCGACGCCTCATGGGACCATTCCGCGGATCAATATATGGATATGTACCGGTTCGGATTCCTGACCAAGGCATGGAAGACCGAGCGACGGAGACTCGTCCGTCGCTTCCTCGATGCATTGGCGGGTGAGCAGGATCTTTTCAAGGACTTCTTCATTCCCGGCTTGAAAGAATACGGGGACGCCTTCGACTGGGAGCTCAAGAATGCCTTAAGCCAATAAAGGCTGCCGGCAGGGAACCCTGCGATCTGTTCGGAAGACCGTTTCATGACCTCAATATTCCTTTCCCATCCTCATTCCCGTCGCTATATTCAGAATGAGAGTGAAACCTGTTCAATCCTGCTTTCCAAGGGAGGTGATCGATGAGCGCAGGGAGGAAGTCCCGCAGCTTGAAGAAAGCTAGCCAGGTCATTCATTCGGGTCAATTCGGAGAACCCATCTTCGGAGAAGTCTCCGTTCCGATCTTCCAAAGCTCGACCTTTGCGTTTCCCAGCGCCGAGGCAGGGGCCGCACGGTTCGGCGGCCACGAGCCGGGCTTCATCTATACACGTCTCAGCAATCCGACCATTCAAGCGCTGGAAGACAGCGTGACCATACTGGAGAAGGGCTTTGGCGCCATGGCCACCGCCACGGGCATGGCGGCTATCAATACCGTGTTTCTGGCTCTCCTGGGCCAGAACAGCCACGTCGTTTCGACGGACTGTGTCTACGGAGCCACCCGCGTCGTACTGGAGACGGAATATGCTCGTTTTGGTGTGAGATCAACCTTTGTGGATACCACGGACCTGGCGAATATCGAGCGGGCCATCGAGCCGTCCACGAAGCTTCTCTTCATCGAAACGCCGACCAATCCCACCATGAAGATCACCGACATTCGCGAGGCGGCAGCCATCGCACACCGCCACTCCATCCCCCTTGTGGTGGACAACACCTTTGCCAGCCCCTACCTTCAGAGACCCCTGGAGTTGGGCGCCGACATCGTGGTTCACAGTCTGACGAAGTTTCTCAACGGTCACAGCGACGTCGTGGGCGGCATGGTGGTGACCGGGACCGAGGAGCTCTTCAAGAGGATTCGCCGCACGCTCAGCTATTTCGGGGGCACCATGGATCCGCACCAGGCCTGGCTGATTCTGCGCGGGGTGAAGACGCTGGCTCTGCGACTCGAGAAGGCTCAGGAGAACGCCAGGCGGCTCGCCGAGTTTCTGCAGCAGCACCCGAAGGTCAACTGGGTGACCTACCCCGGACTTCCCGATCATCCTCAGTTCGATATCGCCAGGAAGCAGATGGACGGGTTTGGATCCATGCTCTGCTTCGGGGTCAGGAAGGGTCTCGAAGGGGGCATTGCGGTCATGAACTCGGTGAGGCTCATCACCCTGGCAGTATCCCTGGGGGGAGTGGAGACCCTCATCGAACATCCCGCCTCCATGACGCACACTTCGGTGCCCAGAAAAGACCGGGAGGCGGCGGGAATCGTTGATGAGCTGGTGCGGCTTTCCGTGGGCTGTGAGGACTTCGAGGATTTGCAGGCGGACCTGAACCAGGCGTTGAATCAGATCCCCGATTGAAGGAACAGATGACAGGGACGTGACCAGGCCTGTCAGTAATCGATCCCCGGCTGCGGCTCGATCTCCTTGCGATAGGCGTGCTTCACCTCCTGCACCTCGCTCACCGTGTCGGCCAGTTCAATGACCCGGGGGTGTGCGTCACGCCCGGTGAGAACCAGGTGCATGAGCGTCGGTTTGGATCGGATGACCTCCAGAACCTCGTCGAGATCCAGAAGCTTCAAGTTCAGGGCGTTGTTCACCTCATCCAGCACCACGAGATCGTATCGGCCAGTACGTATCTTTTCCCGGGCAAGCTCCAAAGCCTGCTGAGCAGCCTGCCGGTGCACCGCTTGGGTGAAGGGGTTGCCCTGGATGCCACAAAAGCCCATGCCGGCCGGAATCAACTCCACATCGCACTCCAGCTTGGGTATTCCTTCCCATTCCCCCGTGAAGATGTCCCCCTTCATGAACTGGATCATCAAAACCTTAAGGCCGTGGCCGCAGGCTCGAACCACCATGCCCAAGGCCGACGAGGTCTTCCCTTTGCCGTATCCCGTGAGCACAACCACCAGGCCCACCCGCTTTTCGGGTCGAAGGCGAGTCATTTCCAGCTCGGGGTGCATCCGGCGGAATTTCGACTGATCCATCTCCAGCTCCTCAACTGCACGAGATCATGACCCCGTTCGAGAAGATTTCCGCCCACTGAAAGCTTTCCAATCCGACATACCTCCCCCGTAATTGCGGGCTGTCCGTGAACCGGCAAGCGTGTGGACCATCCAGGCGTAGGCTGACCGAACACCCGCCGTACAGTAGAACACGACAGTCTTTTCGTAATCCACTCCGTGATCTCTGAGAAGGCGGCTCAAGGCCATGCCCTCGATGGGTCGCCGCTCCTTGCCGA
>CAZEOY010000565.1:0-2935 GCA_964513835.1 uncultured Syntrophobacteraceae bacterium | reverse complement strand
GCAGCACGGTTTCCTTGAGGAGCCGGGTGTGGAGCTCCGCCACCCCGTTGATGGCGTGGCTCCCGACGCAGGCCAGGTGGGCCATACGCACGTAGCGCTGGCCTTGCTCGTCGATGAGAGACATCCTGGCCAGCCGCTCGTCGTCCCCGGGAAACCGCTCCCTGACTTCATCGAGGAAGCGCCGGTTGATCTCGTAGAGGATCTCCATATGCCGGGGGAAGAGTCCGGCGAAGAGGCCGAGGGGCCACTTCTCCAGGGCCTCGGGAAGCAGCGTGTGGTTGGTGTAGGCGAAGGCGCTTCGGGTGATCTCCCAGGCGGGCTCCCAGTCCATGTCGTTTTCGTCGACGAGCAGCCGCATGAGCTCGGCAACCCCTATGGCGGGGTGAGTGTCGTTGAGCTGGACGACAAAGTGCCGGGCGAAATCTTTCGTCTCGCCGCCGAATACCCTGTGGATGCGCAGCATGTCCTGAAGAGAGCAGGAAACGAAGAAATACTGCTGCTCGAGCCGCAGCTGCTTGCCCTGGAGGGGCTCGTCATTGGGGTAGAGCACCTTGGTGATGTTCTCGGACGCCACCTTCTTTTCCACGGCCCCGTAGTAATCGCCCACATTGAAGGCTTCGAATTCGAAGGACTCCACCGCCTCGGCCTTCCAAAGCCGCAGCAGGTTGCAGGTGTTGACGCGGTATCCCAGGATGGGGGTGTCGTAAGCCACGCCCTTCACGATCCGGTGGGGAAGCCAGCGCACCCGGTAGCGGCCGTGCTCGTCTTCGTAAGGCTCGGTGCGGCCCCCGAAACCGACATGGAAGGTGATCTCCGGCCGGGGCAGCTCCCAGGGGTTTCCGTTGTGGAGCCACTCGTCGGTGCGCTCCACCTGCCAGCCATCCCGGATCTCCTGGTCGAAAATGCCGAATTCGTAGCGGATGCCGTACCCCATGGCGCGGACCTCAAGCGTCGCGAGGGAATCCAGGTAGCACGCCGCCAGCCGGCCCAGCCCTCCATTGCCGAGCCCGGGCTCTTCCTCCTGGTCGAAGATGGCCTGGATGTCGAAGCCTTCCACGTCGCACGTCTTGCGGAATTCGTCGTAAATGCCCAGGTTAATCAGGTTGTTTTCGAGATGAGGCCCCAGGAGGAATTCCGCCGACAGATAGCTGACGATCCTGAGCCCCGCACGCCCCATCTGCTCGACACTCTTGATCCATCGGTGCAGCAGCTGATCCCGCACCGTGTAGGCGAGGGCCATGTAAAGGTCATTCTTCGTGGCGCCCCTGGGAAACCGTCCACGGGTGTAAAAGAGATGCTCACGGAAATTGCGCCTCAGCCCTTCGACACTCAGTTCCGAGCGACCGCCGGGGCAGACGTCCGCCGCTGACTCTTTGTCTTCTGGATTTCTCACCATCTCGCAGCTCCCTTGGCTCTTGCTCGCTCTCCAGCGCCGGTGGCGCTACTGAACGTCAAAAAGGCTGGTTCCTGTCCCTCGCAGGGCCGTGACCGCCGCCTTGACGCGCTCGGCCAGGGACGCCTCGGCCAGCCCCTTCAAAACGGCGTTGGCGGTGGTGAGGGAGCTGACGTTGATGGCCGGGTAAGCGAAGCGGTCTTCCCTGGCTCTGTCAAGCATCCTGCAATACGTCCTGTAATCGGCTACGGGCATAAAACCTCCTGTTATCTCTGGATAATCATGAATCAGGTTCTGTGCTTGGGTGTGATTGAGTCAACTGCATTGCGGCCCCACCTGAGAGGAAAAATGGAGGCTCAGGCCCGTCTTTGCTCAGTGCTTCCGTCAACGGATCGTCAGTGGCCGAAATCCACTCCCAGACCGTCCATGGATGCCAGGCGGGAAATCAGGTCCTCGACGCGCGAACTGTAACCCCACTCGTTGTCATACCAGGAGATCACCTTGACCAAGGTTCCATCCATGATCTGAGTGAGGGCCGGGTCGAAGATGCTCGAGTGGCTGTTGCCGATGATGTCGCTGGAGACAACAGGATCCTCCTGGTACTGAAGGATGTCCTTGAGATCTCCCTCGGCCGCCTTCCGAACCGCCGCGTTCACCTCCTCTTTGGTCACCGGCTTCATCAGCTCAACGGTCAGGTCCACCACGCTGCCATCGGGCACCGGGACCCGCATGGCCATTCCGTCCAGCTTGCCCGCCAGTTCCGGGATGACACGACCGATGGCCCGGGCCGCCCCCGTCTCGGTGGGGATGATATTCATGCTGGCATGGCGTGACCGCCGGAAATCCTTGTGCGGCGCATCCACCAGCCTCTGGTCGGCAGTGAACGCATGGACGGTGGTGAGGAGTCCGCGCTTGATGCCGAACTCCCGATGCAGCACCAGGGCCAGAGGCGCGGCGCAGTTGGTCGTGCAGCTGGCGTTGCTGATGATCCTGGCCTCCTTCGTCAGGACGTGATCGTTCACGCCCAGCACGACGGTGCTTTCCAGATAATCCTTGGTCGGCACCGTCACGATGACGCGCCTGGCCCCGGCCCTGAGGTGGCTCTCGAGCTCGCTGATCTTCCGGAATCTGCCGGTGCTCTCGATGACATAGTCCACCCCAAGCTCGCTCCAGGGAAGCTTCTCGGGGTCCTTTTCCCCGAGCACCTTGAAGGGATCCTTGTCGACGGTCAGGATGTCTCCCTCCAGGCGAACCTCACCCGGATACAACCCGTGAACACTATCGTACTTGAACGCATACGCGAGATGCTCGGGGTTGGTCAAGTCGTTGATGGCCACTACGTCGAAATGCTTGCGCATCTTGGCGATGCGGGTGACAATCCGGCCGATGCGGCCAAAGCCGTTGATGGCAATCCTGGGAACGGACATAGTACTCCTCCTTTGTAGGATGACTCACACGGATTCGCTATGAATACGCCAAGTAGAGGGCAACACCATACAGTGTCCAACATTTGAGTCGTCATTCCGGCGGTTTTCAAGCCGG